>JBKJWJ010000061.1:0-3147 GCA_046716905.1 Gaiellaceae bacterium | reverse complement strand
CGCTGGAACCGGCCGGAGGGGGGCTACTTCCTCTGGCTCGACTTGCCTGAGGGCCGGAACGCGCGAGCCCTACTCCACGCAGCCGAGCAGCACGGCGTCTCGTTCGTCGCGGGGCCCGACTTCTACCCGTGGGCCGGTGGCGGGCGCAGTTCTGCCCGCCTCGCGTACAGCTATGCGTCGCCGGAGCAGCTAGGCGAGGCGGTCAGGCGTCTGGCCGGCCTCGTTGCTTCGCCGCCGGCGGTAGAGCTGCGACAGCAGCACGCCGCCTAGGACTCCGAGCCCCAGGATGAGGACGATCTCCCAGATCAGGGAGACCGTGGCAGTGAAGAACACGAAGTCGACGTGGATCGTGTCGTCGTTCTTGACGACGAACGCAACCAGGTAGGCGAACACCGCCAGCAGCCCGAGGAGAACGAGCCAGAGGCGCGGTTGGAACTCGTCGAGCTCGCCGCCGGACGGCCGCCGAAAGCGCATGGCGCCGAGTCTACGGTTCTTCTACGCGGTGACTCGACCGAGCGCGAAATCCGGACGCGGCACGAGCCGAGGCTGCTGCGGCGGCTGCAGGATGCGTGGCTTTGCGGGCCGGAACGTTGGACAGGGGGAGTCCAGGGGGAGAGCGCAAAGTCCCGCCCTACGAAAATAGCAGTCCTCGCAGCTTGCCTCGGCTCGTTTGCTCATCGCCGCGTTTGATCCTCCTCAGGAAGCCGGTCCGAAGCGGGGATCTTGGAACCTGAGGAGGTTGGGCGCAAGAGGGGCGGGCACGAAAACCCTGCAATTTCCGGACGGTCCGAAAACCGTCGGAATCCTGGGACTTTTACGCCTTTCGCGGAAGCGTTGCCAGTACGCGCAACGCCTGTTGAAAGCTGTCCACAGGGACTATGCGGAGACCCTCGGCGTGGCGCCGCGCCTCGGCGGCGTTATCCCCAGGCACGAGGAAGGCATCCATGCCGGAACGCCGCGCGGCAATCGTCTTCTGCTTGATGCCGCCGACCTTGGCGACCGTGCCGTCCAGGAAGATCTCACCGCTGGCCGCAAGGCGATTGCCGTGGTCCACGTCCCGGCCGAGCTCCTCCACGACGTCGAGAGCGAACGCGAGTCCGGCAGATGGTCCGCCGACCTGACCGAGGTCGATCTTCACGTCGACCGGAAGCCGTACGACGTCGAACACGTCGGCGACCGAGATTCCGACGAACGCGCGTCCGGGCCGGCGTGGATCCGCGGCGGTCCTGAGTACGACGTCCTGGCGCTTGCCCTCGCGCTCGACGACGAACTTGACGTTCTGTCTGGGCTCCTTCTCGCCGAGGGTCTCGGTGACATCGGCCGAGCTCTGAACGGGTTTCCCGTCGACTGAACGGATCCAGTCGCAGCCACGCAGCTTCCCCGACGCCGGGTATCCGTCGAATGTGCCTTCGACCTGGACTCCCATCCGGCGAGTCGGCACGCTGAGGTCGAGCGCCCGCAGAGCGACTGCAGTGGCGTACTCCTGGCTGCGCCTCATGGCTGCGAGCTCGCAGAGGCGGTGCGCCCCCTCGTCCTCTCCCTCTGCAAGGACGCTGGTCGCCGGCTCGAGCGTTGCCCCCTCGTAGAGCCCGGGGAACAGCTTTTCGAGCAAGGAGGCCTTTCGGACGTCGACCGCGACGTAATGGATTCCACCGCCGTTCGCATCCGGTTTCTCCCCCTCCACCTGAACCCGCTGCGCGAGGGGGCGCGCCTCGTCCGGGAGGAAGATGTAGCGATCCGACGGCGCCACGTAGAGCACCGCGACGACGACCAGGAGGACGAAGCCGGCGCCGATCAGCCACGCCGGCCAGGGAAGGCGTCTCACGCGCTCAGGATAGGGCTAGAGGGTCAGAGCAGGCTGCGGACGAGGCCACCGTCGACGGCGATGACCGTGCCGGTCACGTAGGAGGCGGCGTCGGAGGCGAGGAAGCAGACGGCAGACGCAATCTCCGCGGGACGACCGAGCCGGCGCAGCGGGATCGGCTTCAGGTCTTCCTCGCTCGGCCCGTCCGGATAGATCTCGGCGAGCCGCGCGGTGTCGATCCGGCCGGGCGCGATCGTGTTCACCGTGATCCCCTCGGGGCCGACCTCGCGGGCCAGCGACTTGGCCCAGCCGACGACTCCCGGGCGCACGGCGTTCGAGAGGGCGAGGTTGTCGGCCGGCTCCTTCACCGTCGACGACTCGATGTTGATCACCCGGCCGGCGGTGCTCTTGCGGAGGTGCGGCAGGCAGAGGTTCGTCAGGCGGACCGCAGAGGTGAGGAGAAGCGCCACAGCAGCCTCCAGCGACTCGTCGTCGATCTCGAGGGCCGAGCCGCGGGGCGGCCCGCCGCTGTTGTTGACGAGGACATCCACACCGCCGAAGGCGTCCACCGTGCGGGCGACGAGCCGCTCACAGTCCTGCGGGTTCGTGACGTCTCCCTGCACCGAGAGAGCGCCCACGCGGTCGGCTTCGGTCTCGAGCACCTTCCGGCGGCGCGCGAACATCGCGACGTTCATCCTCTCGGCCGCAAAGGCCTCGGCGATGGCGAGCCCGATCCCCTGCGACGCGCCGCAGACGATCGCAGTGCGCCCGGTCAGGCCAAGATCCACAGCAGCAGCACCGTGAGGGGGAGGAGGAGGGCGAGCCCTCCTCCGAGGAGGTAAGGCGAGACGGACAGCCCGCGCTGCTCGCCGTGCGGCCAGAACTGGCGGCTCCCTTTGCTGCCCCAGCAGTCGGTGCACACGCCTTGAACCGTCTTCGATACCCGTCCGCAATGCGGGCAAGCCGATGAAGGGGCGAGCGCAAGCCGGACGCCGCTCGGCGAGGCCCAGCCGGGAGGCGGGCCTCTGCGCCTTCTCGGGCGGGGCCGGTGGGCCGCGGCGCCGGCGCGAGGGACTGTCCCTCGGGAGTGGCTCGCCCGGCCATGTCGTGTGTGTCGAAGATGTGTCATCTCTGTGTCTTTGGGTGACGCCCTGAGGCCGATCACACGGGGTGACCACATGATTGCTGCGTTCAACAGAGCTCCGCACCCTCTTCGGTCCGCAATCGTGCCGGTCGACGGGTCGCTGACCCCTGCAAAAGTCCTAGGTCGAGAGGACGCCGACGACCTCACGGACGGCCTCGGCCGACGCCTTCAGCTGCTCCTGCTCCTCGTCGGAGAGCTC
>JBKJWJ010000060.1:0-11444 GCA_046716905.1 Gaiellaceae bacterium | reverse complement strand
GGCGTCGGCTCCGCGCTGATCCGCGGCGAGAACGACTTCACCGCGGACGTGGTGCTCACGGACGGGCGCCCGGCGGCGAAGGTCGGCCGGCGCTATCGCCCGAACGAGCGGCTCGAGCTCGTCGACTGAGCCAAGGGCAGGTCTGGCCAGCTCTCGATCGGATCGGTCGAGCGCACGACATGCATGCCGGCCTCGCCGAAGCGCCTGAACGCTGCATCGGCGTCGTCCGTGTAGTCCATCCCCGGCACCACGACAGGCGATGTGCAGTCCTCGAGCAGATACGTGCGAGGTGCGAGCGCCCGCTTTCGATCCCGGTCTCCCTGAAGGAGATCCTCGATCGTCCAGGCTACGCAGTGGCTCTTGGCCTGGCCCGCGATCACGATGGCGTCGAACGAGAGCAGCCGCCGGGTGAGGGCGACGTTGGAGCGCGCGATCGTCCGGCCGTCGGGCCCGACTCTGACCTCCGGTCCGAGCATCGAGTAATGCTCTGTCAGCGGCTCCTCGCCCTTGACCTCGAACGCCGGCTGGCTCGAGCGCGCGATGGCGTGGAAGAAGACGGCCTCCTCGATCGCCGGAACCAGCGCATGGCCGATGCCGCCGAGCATGGCGTGGTACGGCCAGACCGTGAGCCGGTACTTCCCGCGCTCGGCCAGCGTCTGCGTGTAGTGGAGGAGCTGCCGTTGCGCGTACTCCGCGTCGAGGCCGATGCTCTCGGCGGCCGCCGGATTGACCCGCCAGCGGCCGGCTTCGACATCCTCGGGCCCGACCAGCGTGTACGGCTCCGGATGCCGGCCGTCCTCGTCGACCAACCACACGGCGTGGAAGATCTGCATCGCCCTGTGCGTGTCGAGCGTCGGGACGACGGCGGTGATCGACCCGATGTTGCGATAGATGAACTCGCTGAGCCTCCGGTTGTCCTCGACCGCCGCGTTTCCGCTGCGCCCGGCGACGAAGAGCTCGAAGCCGGGGATGCAGAACGTGTTCTGGACGTCGACGCAGACGAGGCCGATCCGAACCTCGTCCGCCGATGCCGGCGGCAGCTCGTGCTTCTCTGCCCACGCACGGGCGTCCCGCGCCCGCTCCTCGTACGCGACGGGCCAGATTTCGCCCACGCGCGCCGGGTCGAAATGGGAGGGAAGCGGCAGCTCGTCCATCGCCGAAGAGTGTAGGACGACGGTCCCGGACTCACCCATCGGAGTTAGGCCTTCAGGACCTCCGAGCGCCTGCCGATAGGCGCAACATGCCGTTCGACGTGCTGCAGGCGCTGCGCGTGGTCGGGGACATCGCATTCGTCTGGCTCCCGATCCTGATGTTCGCCCTGATCATCTACCTGCTCTGGCGCAGCCTTTCGCTGATGCCGCGGGTGAAGACGACCCATGTGAAGCCGAGCTCCCGTAGCTCGGTGACCTGGGCCGAGGTCGCCGGCCTCGACGAGGCCAAGGCCGAGCTGCGGGAGGTCGTCGAGTTCCTCCGGCATCCCAAGCAGTTCTCGAGGCTCGGCGCGCGTGTGCCGAAGGGAATCCTTCTCTACGGCCCGCCGGGCACCGGCAAGACGCTCCTCGCGAAGGCGGTCGCCCACGAGTCGGGCGCGAGCTTCTACTCGCAGAGCGCCTCGGCCTTCGTGGAGATGTTCGCCGGGCTCGGCGCCGCCAGGATCCGCAAGCTCTTCGAGCAGGCGCGCACGGATGCGCCGGCCATCATCTTCATCGACGAGCTCGACGCAGTCGGCATGGCGCGAACGGGCGGCGGCTTCAACCGCGAGCAGGACCAGACCTTGAACCAGCTTCTCGTCGAGCTCGACGGGTTCAACGACACCGAGGGCGGCCAGGTGATCGTCATGGGCGCGTCGAACCGGCTCCAGGACCTCGATGCCGCCCTGCTCCGGCCGGGTCGCTTCGACCGCCAGATCCTCGTCTCCGCGCCAGACCTTGCAGGCCGCGAGGAGATCCTCGGTGTCCATACACGCGGGAAGCCGCTCGCGCCGGACGTCGACCTCCGCGTCGTTGCCCGGCACACGGCGGGCCTGACGGGCGCCGATCTTGCGAACGTTTGCAACGAGGCTGCGATCTTCGCCGGCCGCGAGAGCCGCGACGACATCGCCCAGGGGAACTTCGACGCCGCGATGGAGAGAGTGGTCGCCGGTCTCCAGCAGCGCCGAATCGTGACGGAGAAGGAACGGCGGATCCTCGCCTACCACGAGGGCGGCCACGCCGTCATGGCGTTCCTCATGGGCGACCCCGTCCAGAAGGCAACCATCGTTGCCCGCGGAGACGCCCTCGGCTACACGTTCCACCTCCCCGACGAGGAGCGCTACCTCCACACGAAGGAGGAGCTCGTCGACTGGATGACGATCGGTCTCGCCGGTCGGGCCGCCGAGCAGGTCGTCTTCGGCAGGGTCACGAACGGCGCCGCCAACGATCTCGAAAAGGTCACGTCCCTCGCCCGCGCCATGGTCTTCGAGTACGGCATGGCGGAAGGCTTCGGGTCCCGGACGCTGCGCGCCGACAACTACGCCCTCTCCGAGGAGACGAAGCGCATGCGCGACCAGGAGCAGGGCCGGCTCACAGACGGCGCGTACGACGAGGCGATCCGCCTGCTCGAGAAGCATCGCTCCGCGCTCGACAGGGTCGCCGGCGCGCTTCTCGAGAGGGAGACGCTCAACCGCGACGACCTCGAGACGCTCATGGGCGAGGTTCGGCCTGAGTCGCACTCCAGCGATACCGTCGGGACGGTTCGCGTTCTGCCGCAACAAGACTCCGCGTAGTTAGAGTCGGGCCGTGGAGGCCCGCCGGATTCATCACCTCGGAGTTGCCGTTGACGACCTCGATGAGGCTGTCGGCACCTACGAGCGGCTCTTCGGTGCTCGGGTCGAGCATCGTGCGACCGTCGAGGATCAGGGCGTCGAGGCTGCGTCGGTCCGGCTCGGCGAAAGCCGTGTCGAGCTGCTCGCCTCGCTCGGCGAGGAGACACCCGTCGGAAAGTTTCTCGCCAAGCGCGGGCCTGGGATGCACCACGTCGCCTACGAGGTGGAGGATTTGCCGGGCGCTCTGCGCGCGCTCTCCGGTCAGGGTGCCGAGTTGATCGACGCGGAGCCGCGCGAAGGGCTCTTCGGCCTCCAGGTCGCATTCGTCCATCCCGACGCCGTGCACGGCGTCCTTGCAGAATTGGTGGCCCAATGAGCATGAGCACCGGCAGCGACGATCACGTCCGCATCGAGATCGGCTTCGACGGAACCCAGATCATGAGCGCGCTCGTGACGCCGGAGACGGCCGACGAGCTGGAGAGCTCGCTCCGTAACGGCGCGAGCGGGTCGGTCGTCCTCGACGCCGAGGATGGCCGTTACACAGTGCCGCTGGCGCGAATCGTCTACCTCAAGCGCTTCGCGCGCGAGGGTCGGCTCGGCTTCGGAAACGTTTAGGCCGGAAGGGACCACGGGCATCCTCTGAAGGGGGTGGGCGGCGACTCCGTCAGCAGTCAGTCGGGGAGGCGCGCAAATACCGAGAATGGTCGTGTACGTGGCCTTGTCGAGCGCGCTCAGCTTGGCGACCGCGCAGCCCTCGAAGAGCTGTACCTGATCCACTTCGACCGGATCTACAGCTACCTCCACATGAGCGTGGGGAGCCGGCACGACGCCGAGGATCTGACGACCCAGACGTTCGTGAAGATGCTCGAGTCGATCGGGCGCTTTCGTTGGCAGTCCGTCCCCTTCTCGGCGTGGCTGTTCCGGATCGCCCACAACCTTGCAATGGATCATTTCCGCTCGCGCAGGCGGTGGCAACCCGAGGAGGAGGTTCCCGAGGCCGCAGGTGCGGAAGAAATCTCAGCCGAGGAGCAGGCGCTCGCTGCGATCGGTGACGCGACCCTGCTGGATCTCATCTCGCGCCTCTCGCCCGAGCAACGGCAGGTGCTGACCCTGAAATTCGTGTTCAGGTTCTCGAACGGCGAGGCGGCGGCAATCCTCGAGAAGACCGAGGGCGCCGTGAAATCGCTCCAGCACCGTGCGCTCAGCTCGCTGCAGAAACACGTTTCGCGTTGACGCGGACAGGATTCATCCTGTCCTCATGATTCTGATGGCGTCCTTCAGGGGAACGAGCTAATGGCGTTGGACGTCGGCATCGTCGGGCCTCCGGCTTCGGGCAAGACGACCCTGTTCACCGCGCTCACCGGCGTTCGGCCCGAGGGCTACGGAACGCCCCACGTCGGCGTCGCTCCCATCGCGGATGAGCGGCTGCCACAGGTCGCCCAGGTCGTGAAATCGGCGAAGGAGACGCCGGCCACGATCCGCCTGATCGACGTGCCCGGTACGGCTTCTGCGCAACTCGGTGGCGTTCGGCGCTCGGACGCGCTGCTCGGGGTCGTGCGCGACCAGGCCGACCTCTCCTCCCTCGAGCTGGAGCTGCTCGTCGCCGACCGGGACCACGTCGAGCGACGCCTCGAGCGGGTTCGGAAGGAAGCGAAGTCGGGGGATCAGAACCTGCGTATCGAGGTCGAGGTGCTCGAGCGGCTGCTCGCCCATATCGACGACGAGCGGCCGGTGCGGGACTGGCCCGGCGAGCTGCCACCGGAGCTCGAGCCGCTGACGGCGAAGCCGCTGATTCCGATCGTGAACGGCCCCGACGGTGTCGACCTCGCGCTCGAGGCCGAGCTTCGCGAGCTCTCGGCCGAGGAGGCCGCGGAGTACCGAAACGGGGGCTCGTCCACGCTCGAGGACGTCGTCCGCCAGCTGGCGACCATCCTCGACCTCGTCACCTTCTTCACCGCGGGTGACACCGAGACGAGGGCATGGACGCTCAGGAACGGCAGGACGGCGTTCGACGCCGCCGAGTCGATCCACACGGACATCGCCCGGGGCTTCATCCGCTGCGAGGTCATCCGGTGGGACGATCTCGTGGAGACCGGCTCCCACGCGGAGGCCGCCAGGCGGGGCCTTCAACGGTTGGAGGGAAAGGGGTACGTTGTCGCTGACGGCGACGTGCTGAACATCCGCTTCAACGTCTGACCGCTTAACGAAACGTCAATGAACGCTGAACCAATATTGAAGCGTCGATGACCAGCTTCGAGCCGGAGCGGCAAGTGGACGACGAGCGGCTGGGGCGCGCGGTCGGCGTCGCCAACAGGCTGCTCGAGAACATCGACAAGGTTGTACGCGGGAAGCAGGACGAGATCCGGCTCGTGCTAGCCGCTCTCGCCTGCCGCGGCCACGTTCTGCTCGAAGACGTTCCCGGTACGGCCAAGACGGTTCTCGCCCGCGCGCTTGCCCAGAGCATCGAGGGCGCGACGCCGTCCCGGATCCAGTGCACGCCGGATCTTCAGCCTTCGGACGTCACAGGCCTCTCCGTCTACAACCAGCGCGAGCGCGAGTTCGAGTTTCGACCCGGGCCGATCTTCGCGAACGTCGTACTCGTCGACGAGATCAACCGCGCCATGCCGAAGACGCAGTCCTCGCTGCTCGAGGCGATGGCCGAGACGCAGGTGACCGTCGACGGCACGACCCGCGAGCTTCCGCATCCGTTCATCGTCCTTGCGACGCAGAATCCGATCGAGCTCGAGGGCACCTTCCCCTTGCCCGAGGCCCAGCTCGACCGCTTCTTCCTCAAGACCGCCCTCGGCTACCCGGAGTCGGAGGACGAGCTCCAGATCGTTCGTGACCAGCGACACGGGCATCCGCTCGGAGATCTCGCGCCGGTGGTCTCGCTCGAGGAGGTCGAGCTGCTCCACCACGCGAGCGAGGGGGTCTACGTCGACGAGCTCCTCCAGCGGTGGGTGATCGATCTCGTCCGAGCCACTCGCGACCTCGAGACTGTCGCGATCGGGGCATCGGTGCGCGGAAGCCTCGCGCTCGAGCGAGCAGCCCGTGCCTGGGCGCTCCTCCAGGAGCGCGAATACGTGATTCCCGAGGACGTCGAGGAGCTCTTCCTCCCGGTGCTCGGCCACCGGATCCTGTTCACGCCAACCTTCCTCGTCGAGATCCGCAAGCAGGGCCGCAAGGCGGCGGCGGCCAGGTTCGCCGAACAGTGCTTCGAGGTGGCCCCGCGGCCGGAGGCCGCACTCAGCGGCGAGGTCGTGGAGATTCCACACTAGGGCGCTACGGTGAGCGGCCCGACTGACCTCACTTTCCCGCTCGTCCCTCGCCGTCGGTTGATCGGCCTCGCGTTCGGCGCCGTGCACAGCGTGCGGCGCGGAACGGGATCCGACGTGGCGAGCTCACGGCCCTATTTGCCGGGAGACGACGTCGACGCGATCGACTGGGCTGCATCGGCTCGCCTCTCCTCCGCTCGGGGGACGGACGAGTTCGTCGTGCGCGAGCGGTATGCGGACGAGGCCCCGCGCGTGGTCATCGTTGCCGACCGCCGGCCGGCGATGAGCCTCTACCCGCCGGGCCTGCCCTGGCTCTCGAAGCCAGAGGCGATGATCACGGCAGGGTCGCTCATCGCCGACAGCGCGGCGAAGTCCCGCGGCCTCATCGGCTATCTCGACTACGCGAGCGCGGCGTCCGCCGACGCGGACTCCGAGGTCCCCTTCTGGCGCCCCCCACATGCACAGGCGGACTTCTGGCGCGTGAAGGAGGCGCACCTCCGCTATCCGCTCTACGGCGCGCCGGAGGACAACCTCGAGCTCGCGTTCGCGCATCTCGGCCCGATGCGGCGCTCGCTTCCGGCCGGCACCTTCGTCTTCATCCTCTCCGACTTCCTCTCCCCGCCGAGCGAGGACTCCTGGGCGTGGATCGTTGAGCTGCCCTGGGAGATCGTGCCCGTCGTGATCCAGGATCCGGTGTGGGAGCAGAGCTTCCCGGACGTCTCCTCCGTGGTCGTCCCGCTGATCGAGCCGACGACGGGCAGCCTCAAGCTGGTCAGGTTGAGCCGACGCGAGGCGCGTGAGCGCCGGGAGGCGAACGAGGAGCGCCTGCGGGAGACCCTCGGCTTCCTCGAGGGGTTCGGCCTCGACCCGGTTCTCGTCTCGACGAGCGACCAGGAGGACGTCTACACGCGCTTCCTCGAGTGGGCCGCTCTTCGGCAGGAGGGAGGGCGGGACTCGTGGTGAGCGCCCATCGCATCTTTCTCGGCGCCTCCGCTTTCGCCGTGCTGCTGGCGAGCGTGGCCGGGGTCCTCGCCTGGAAGGCGTGGGAGGATGGCGGCGGCCCGGGTCTTTCGCAGGAGCCGATCGTCGGGAGCACTTTCCTCGAGCCGGAGCAGCACCTCTTCGCCGACGCGATCCGGGCTCGGCTCGAGCTCGTCGTGGACACCGACCGCGTCGACCCCGACACGGTCGAGGTCGGCGCGAACTTCGATCCGTACAAGCTGCTGGGGCCGGTGGAGCGGACGCGAAGCGACAGCGGGTCGATCACGAGGATCCGGTACGACTACCTGATCGGCTGCCTGACCGCTTCGTGCCTTCCAAAAGGATCCGGGCGTGTAGAGATCGGCGGCACCGCTGTGAACTACACGCGGCGTGGATCCTCACAGGCTGACGCCGCAACGATCGAGTGGCCCCCGATGAGAGCCGCTGGAAGGATCTCGGCCGACGAGCTCGAGCGGGCGGCTCTGCGCGCCGAGCTCCGGAATCTGCCGGAGCCCACTTACAGGGTCTCTCCGCGAGCGATCGAGCTCATCGCCCTCCTGCTCGCGGTTCTCCTCGTCGTAGGGGCGGCGGTCCTCGTCCTCCGCCTACTGCCGCTCGACCGGGTCGCTGTCTGGCTCGGAGCTCGCCGGGTCGACCGTAGCTCGGCGCTCGAGCAGGCGCTGGCGCTCGTCCGCGAGTCCTCCGAGGCCGGCACGCCCGAGGAGGAACGGCGAGCGCTCGAGCGTCTGGCCGTGGAGCTGAAGCGGGCCAGGAATCCCGAGCTCGCGACCGACGCCAGCCGCCTGGCCTGGTCGCAGGCTCGTCCGGTCGAGACCGGCATGGGCTCGCTCTCGGACGACGTCCAGCGCGTGATCTCGGAGAACGGGCGTTGACGAGCCGTCAAGGCATCCCGGTGTTCGACGTACGGAACCTCACCGAGCCGGTGCGTCGCACCGCCGTCGTCCGCTGGCTGCTCGCATCGGCTCTCGTCGTCACGCTGCTGGCGGCTGCGTGGCTTTCCAGTGACCCCGGAGCATCCGCAGTTCGCATCGTCCGCGGCGGTGAGAGCGGCGTCGTCGCTCTCGACATGTCGGCAAGCATCGGCAGCGGGCAGCGGCGCCTGACCGAGCCCTTCGAGTACCTGGCCGACACGAATCAGGACTTCGGTCTCGTGCTCTTCTCGAGCGTCGCCTACGAAGCGATCCCGCCCGGGACCGACTCCGACGAGCTGCGCTCGTTCGTGCAGGCGCTCTCGCCGTTCCCGAACGTCTGCGTGGCGCGCGAGTTCGTTCCGTGCCGCCCCGGAACGAAGCGTGTCGATCCGGACTCGGAGGAGGCCGAGGAGCTCCGGCGCGCATCCGTCTCGCCGTGGGCGGAGAACTTCCGCGGCGGGACGACGATCTCGGCGGGCCTCGTCCTGGCGCGGAAGCTGCTCGAACGTCACGGGCAGAAGCACCGCGGCGTGCTCTTGATCAGCGACCTCGACGACTCGCTGCTCGACATCCCGACGCTGACGAGGGAGATCATCACCTACAGGCGACAGAAGATCCCGCTCAACGTCGTTGCACTGGCTCCGTTCCAGGAAGACCGCTTCTACTTCGAGCGGATGCTCGGCAAGGAGGCGTTCGTCGACCGGTCCGACCTTGCACCGCGGCGGCTCTTCGAGGAGCGCCGCCGTGCAGAGCGGGCCGGTGTCCCAGAAGGGCTCGCGGGACTCGCGCTTCTGCTCCTGATGCTGCTGGCGGCGAACGAGCATTTCTGCGGGCGGCTCGCCTGGCGCACGGCTCCGAAGGAGCCGGCCGGGTGAGGCGGGCGCGAGTACTGAGCCGAAGGATCCTGCCGATCGCGGGCCTGCTCGTCCTCGCACTCACTGCTGCGCTCGTCGCCCGTGATGCGGCGGCCGTTCAGCGGTCGTTCGATCGCAGCGATCTCGCCTTCGAGGCGCTGCCGGCCGCCGAGGGTCTCTGGAAGGTCGACCCGCGCCTGCCGTACTTGAAGCGAGCGCTCGCAGTCGAGGACGATCTTCTCTACCGTCGCGCGCTTCGCGCATTCGCGGTCGACGCGCGCCGTGCTGAGAACCCCTACGACTTCTCGCGGCCGGCGTTTCGGGCCGAGGCGCAGGCGACGCTCGGAAACGCCGAGCGCTCCGGCCTGGCGCCACCACTTCGTTCCAAGGCCGCGATGCTCCAGGGTGTCCTGACGTTCGAGGAAGCGATCGCCGACCCGGTGAACGGGCCGACGCTTGTCGGGCGCACCATCGGCGAGTTCACTCGGGCCGTTCAGATCGATCCGGCCAACGAGGAAGCGAAGTACAACCTCGAGCTCGTCCTCCGCTTGATGGATCCGAGCGCGGCGCGGATCCGGATTCGCGAGAACATCCCGGCGTACCGGCGAGGGCGCAGCGCGCCGGGCGGCGCTCCGCCGCGACGCGGTCACGGGTACTAGGGCCGCAAGGTGCAGCTCTCGTTCCTGACGCCGCTCGCCGGGCTCGTCGCGATCGCGGTGGCCGTGCCGCTCGTCGCCTTCCTCCGGAGCGAGCGGCGGGCCGCGCGAGTGCGGAAGGTCCTCCAGCTGGCGCCGCCCGGCGGCTCGCAGCGGCTCACGGTGGCGGCGATCGTCGTGCTCGCGCTCCTCGTCGGACTGGGAGCAGCGCAGCCGGTTCTCGAGCGGACGGAGGAGCGTTCCGCTCGATCCGATGCGCAGGCGTTCTTCGTGATCGACACCTCGCGCTCCATGCTCGCCGCTGACTCGCCTGGAGATCCGAGCCGTTTCGACCGGGCCCGCTCGGCCGCGCTTCGGTTCCGAGACGCAATCGACACGGTGCCTGTCGGGCTCGCCTCGCTGACGGACCGCGCTCTGCCTCTGGCTTTCCCGACCGCGAACCACGACACGTTCGAGACGACGCTTCGGCTCTCTCTCGGGATCGACCGCCCTCCCTCGTCGGCGGCCGGAGACGTGAAGGCAACGAGCTTCGCCGCGCTCTCCGACCTCGGGTCGAGGAACTTCTTCCGGGGTGCCGACCGGCGGCTCGCGGTCGTCTTCACCGACGCGGAGAGCACGAAATTCAATCCGCAGAGCATCGCCCGGGTGCTGGGAGAGGGGAACGTCCAGCTGCTCATCGTCCGCTTCTGGCGCGAGGGCGAGGAGGTCTACGGCCCTGAGGGTGCACGCGAGCCGTACGTCCCCGATCCGGGCAGCGCCGACTCGGCCCGGCGACTCGCCGCCGCCGCCGGCGGAGAAGCCTTCGACGAAGACGAGCTGGACGAGGCGATCGACGCTGCCCGGCGGATGCTCGGAGAAGGCAACACAGTCGTTCGAGCCGAGCTGTCCGACATCGACCCGCTCGCGCCGTATGTCTTCCTCGCGGCGCTCGTGCCGCTCGGGTTCCTGCTCTCCCGACGCAACCTTGCCTAGACCGCCGCGGTCAGCAGCAGCCGTCGCCGCAATCGCAGTCGCAACAGGACATCGCGCCTCCTTTCATCGAAGGGTGTCGATGTATTATATTTAAGCCTGTCGATGAAGACATTGCAACTCTTTGAGTCGCCGTGCTGCACACCCGGCGCCCCGCTGCTCCCGCCGGACGAGCGGGCCATGCTCGCTGCGCAGTTCAAGGCGCTCGGCGACCCAACCCGGCTCGCGATCGTCAACCAGCTGGCCGCCTCTGAGGAGTGCTGTGTCTGCAACCTCGAGCCGCTCGGGTTGTCGCAGCCGACGATCTCGCATCATCTGAAGATCCTCCGGGAGGCCGGGCTCGTGGAGAGCACGCGGCGCGGGACCTGGGCCTACTACCGACTCGTGCCGCAGGCGGTAGAGGCGCTCGGATTCGCCCTAACCGGCCGAGATCAGCACGACGCCCGCGAGCGCCGCGACGACGCCGAACAGCTGGTGGCGCGCTAACCGCTCCGACAGGACGAGCGCGGCGAGGGCGACGGTCGTCACGGGATAGAGCGTCGCGAGCACGGAGACGACGCTGACCTCGCCCTGGCTCGCCGCCGCCGCGAAGAGGACGTTCCCCAAAGTGTCCGCCACGCCGATCAGCGCGATGGTGGCGAGACTCCCTCTCGCTTCGGCGAGCGGCGGCCGCAGGGCGAGCCAGGCGGCGAGGGCCAGCAGGCCGACCGTGGAGCGGAAGACGAGAGCGGCCCAGAGGAAGTCCTGCTCGCTCGCCTCGTGCAGCGGCACGTAGTCCCCACCGACGCCCCCGAGCGCCGCGAGCGCCCACGGGACGCCGGCGGCGACCTGGGCGGATCCACCCTGGCGCCGCTCGAACGAGGCGAGCGCGACACCGGCCATCGCGAGGACGAATCCGGCGAGCTGAGACGCCGAGACGTCGTCACCGGTCGCGATCCCGAACGTGACCGGCACGATCGCCGCCACCGCCACGA
>JBKJWJ010000059.1:0-4240 GCA_046716905.1 Gaiellaceae bacterium | reverse complement strand
CGCCTGAGGGCCCGCTTTCGCGGTATGCCTTGCGACTGCGCGCGACCGTCTTGAAGCCGGGCCGCGCTTCGCACGGCGCGGCGCGGATGACTGCTCTTCACCGGAGGCGGAGGGACGAAGTTCTTGGGAGCGAAACGGGCAAAGCCCGTTCCGCCTCGGCTGCGGCGGCTACTAGACTCGCGCGTCGTGGCTGACGTTCCTGCGCAGTGGATGGAGGAGCTCTCCGAGCTTCTCCGCATCCCTTCGATCAGTGCCGACCCCGAGCGAAAGAACGACGTGCGCCTGGCCGGGGAGTGGGTCGCCGAGTTCATCCGGGGGATGGGTGGCGAGGCCGAGCTGGTGGAGACGCCGACCTTTCCGCTCGTCGTCGGCGAGGTTCGGGCCTCCTCAGGCGCGGACGACGCGCCGACTGTCCTCTGCTACGGCCACTTCGACGTCCAACCGCCCGCGCCGCTCGACGCCTGGGAGAGCGACCCGTTCGAGCCAACGGTGCGGGACGGCTGGCTGTACGCCCGCGGCACTGCCGACGACAAGGGCCAGCTCTACGCGCTCCTGAAGGCGGCCGAGGTGCTCGCCGCCGCCGGTGAGCTACCCGTCAACGTGCGGTTCGTCTGCGACGGGGAAGAGGAGACAGGCGGCCACCAGGTCGTCGAGTTCATCGAGCAGGACGAGCGCGGGGCGGACGCCGCGGTCATCTTCGACTCCGCGATGTTGCGTCCCGGGGCGCCGGTCTTCCATGTGGCGACCAGGGGCCTCGTCTACTTCCACGTCAGCGTGAAGACGGGGGAGCGGGACCTCCACTCGGGCGTCTTCGGCGGAGCGGGGCTGAACGCGAACCACGCGCTCATGCAGGCGTTGCAGGGTGTGCTTGCCGGTGACGACGGTCTTCCCCCGGAGCCGCTGCGAGCCGGTGTGGCGCCGCCGACAGAGGACGAGCTCGCGGCCTGGAAGGAGCTCGATCCCGGCTCGCAGGTGATCGCCGAGGGTGGTGCCCGGCCGTCCGACTCCGACGCAGCCGAGGAGTTCTACCTCCGCACCTGGGCGCAGCCGGCCGTCGACGTCAACGGATTCGTCGGCGGCGAGCCCCACCTCCAGAAGACCGTGCTGCCTGTCACGGCTGAGGCGAACGTGTCGATCCGGCTCGCTCCGGGCCAGGATCCGGACGAGATTGCGCCGGTCTTCGAGCGGCTCGTCCGCGAGTCGGCTCCTGAGGGCGCAGAGGTCGAGGTCGAACGCTGGTCGAGCGCCTCCGCCGGGTTGATCCCGCCGGACTCGCCCGCGATCAGGCTCGGGCAGGACGCGTTCGAGCGCGTGGTCGGAGCAAGGCCGCTGCTGATCCGGGTCGGCGGCACCCTGCCGATCGTCCCGGCGCTGGCAGGCAAGGGAATCCCGACGATCATCACGGGCTTCGATCTGCCCGAGGGCAACATCCACTCGCCGAACGAGCGCTTGCTCGTCGAGCACATCCCGCTCGGGGTCGAGGCTGCGAAAGAGCTCTACCGCGAGTTCGCGAAGCTCACAGGCTGAGAGGGCCTAGTCCCAGGGAGGTGGGCTGTGGACCCAGCGGCCGCCGACCATCGTGGACACGATCTGGACCTCTGCAAGCTGCTCCGGCACGAAATCGAACGGATCGCGGTTGAGAACCACGAGGTCTGCGAGGTAGCCGGGGATGAGCTTTCCACGCCGGTGCTCGTCGTAGGAAAGCCAGGCCGGTGTCACGCAGGTTGCGTGGAACGCCTGCTCCACGGACAGGGTCTGCTCGGGATGCCAGGCCGGCCGCTCGTCGAGCGTGCGAAGGACGCCCGCGCGGATTCCCGCGAGCGGGTCGAGCTCCTCGATCGGCGCATCCGAGCCGTTGACGACGACGGCTCCCGAGTCCCACAGCGACCGGTAGGCATACGCACCGTCTGTCTTGCCTGCCCAGAACCGGTCGGCGATGTCGCGGTCGGACGGGGCATGGCTGAACTGGATGGAAGCGGTGACGCCGACCTCAGCGAAACGCTCGACGTCCTCCGGTGCGAGCAGCTGGGCGTGCTCGATGCGGTGCCGGAGCCCCTGCGGCGCCCATTCCTCGCGCGTCTCCTCGAATGCGTCGAGCGCCTCGCGGTTCGCTAGGTCTCCGATCGCATGAACCGCGACAGGCCAGCCGGCAGGCGCCGCTCGCGAAACGATGTCCACGAGAGCTTCCTTGCTCGTGATCTGGACACCCGTGCCGTCGAGCAGCCGGGCCGTCTGCGAGCCGAGCGTCCCGTCCATGAAGGCCTTCAGGTAGCCGAGCCGCAGCATGTCGTCGCCGAAGCCGCTGCGGATCCCCAGCTCGGCGAGCCGGTCGAGCTGCTCGGCCGGCGTCGACTGCCAGACGCGAAGCGTCAGCGCGCCGTCCGCGGCGAGCGACTGCCAGAAGCGCAGGGCTCCGATCCAGCCGTCCTTGTCGTGAACGGCCGTGACTCCCCGGGACGCCGCGATCCGAAGGCCTTCGCGCATCGCCTCGATGTGCTCGGAATCCGCGATCTCGATGTGCCGATCGCGAAAGCTCCAGCACGCCTCTTCGCGAAGGATCCCGGTCGGCTCGCCGGCCGCATCTCGCTCGACGACACCACCCTCGACCTCGAGGTCGCCGTTCGCCCGGGCCAGGGCCGCCGAGTTCAGCCAGAGTGAATGCGAGTCCTGCGCCAAGAGGGCGACGGGCACCTCGCCGGCGACCTCGTCCAGCGCTTTCCTGTTCGGTGGTGACGGCCAGCCGGCGTCACGCCAACCGCGCCCGCGAAGCCAGCCGCCCTCACGAGTCGAGCCGAGACCGTCGCGGACACGGGCCACCGCCTCCTCCACCGACCCGACCCCCTCGAGCCGAACCTCCCGCTGGGCGAGCGCCCAGGTCGGGAAATGCACGTGCGCGTCCGAGAAGCCCGGGACGACGCATCGGCCGCCAAGATCGACCCGCTCGGGACCCGGCAGGGACCGCTCGTGCGTCCCGACGCCGCCGGCGATCCGGTCGCCCGCGATCGCGAGCGCAGAGGCTGTCGGAAGAGACGGCTCGAGCGTCCGGACGATTCCGCGCTCCAGGATCATCCGGGACAATCTAGTTTCGCCCCGGGACGAACAGGTAGGGATCGAGCGGATCGCAGCGGAGGGCCAGGCGATTCAGGGCCCGACGAAGAAGGATCTGAAGCGGCGCGAGCTCTAGCGGCGGGTCAGGTAGGCAACGCGGCCCTGCGCGCCCGACGCCCAACACGCGTGGCCGCCCGCGCAGTCCACCGTGTCGAAGCTGCCGTCGTCGAACCGGTGCCACGAGCGTCCCTGATCGAAGCTCGCGTCGCTCCCTGAGGGGCCGACGATGATCGCGTCCCGCCCGGTGACCCAGTGCGCGCCCGACCGGTACTGATTCGGTGCGTTCGCGACAAGGCGCCAGCTCTCGCCGCCGTCGTTGCTCAGGGCGAGCGCATCGGGCGATGCTGCGGGCAAGAAGAAATCGCCTCCCGAGGCGAGGCCATGCCGTGGATCACGGAAGGCCAGGGCGAAGATGCCCGCGCTCGGACCACTGCGGATCGGCGTGTTGTGCACCGTCCACGTCTGGCCGCGATCGCCCGAATGGAAGACGCGCGCAACGGCGTCGCCGCCCGTACCGAACCATGCGTCACGCCCGCCTGCCGTGGTGATGCACTGGCCGCTTGCGGCGAAGGCGAACTCGGCGGGCAGCGCCGGAGGCATGTCGGCGTCGAGGACACGCCACGTGCGCCCGCCGTCGCTGGTGGCAAGAATCCGGAAGCGACCGTTGACCGGGTCGGAGAGCGCGAGCCCGCGATGCTTGTCGAACCAGGCCATGCAGTCGTAGAAGGCCTGCGGATCCTCGTTGACGAAGACGAGCGACCAGCTTCGGCCCGCATTCGTCGTTCGGTAGATGCGGGAGTCGGTGCCGTTCCCGATCGAGAGGATCAGCGCAGTGTCGGCGTCGAACGCTTCGATGTCGCGGAACTGCAGGTTCTCGGTTCCCGGCGGCCCGACGGACTCCCACGTTCGACCCTTGTTCGTCGTCCGGAGGACGGTTCCGAGGCTGCCGCTCGTCCAGGCAACGCGTTCGTTGACCGCGGAGAGACCACGGAGGCGCGCGCCCGACCCGGTCGGCGTCAGCTGCCAGCCGTAGTTGCGTCCACCGTCCGAGGCCACCGCAATCGAGGTGGCGGCAAGTGCGAAAAGGGTGATGAGGAGCGCGATCCGCTTGGCCATCGTGCGGAACCTAACA
>JBKJWJ010000058.1:0-3838 GCA_046716905.1 Gaiellaceae bacterium | reverse complement strand
GCGCAACTCGACAGCGACTCCCTCCACCGTGATCCCGACGGCGCGCCGGTCCTCCCACTCGACAAGGGCGACGATCTGCGGGAGCTCCTCGAAGCGCCGGATCGTTGCCGCCGGGTCGTCCGAGGCTGCAACCACTGCAAGCTGCTCGCAGCGGTCACGGAACCGGCGCGGATCTCCCGCCGGCTCGGCGCCCAGGCCCTCGGCGATCTCGGCGACCAGCGCCCGCCCGCGGTTCAGCAGAAGCGCCCTCTGCGGAAGGGTCTGCTCCTGCGCAATCGCCGCCCGAAGCTTCTTCTCGGTCTTCGGCCCGATCCCCGGGACTTCGAGCAGCCGCCCGGCAGCGGCCGCCTCGCGCAACTCGTCCAGCGTGCGGACGCCGAGCGTCTCGCCGATCAGCATCGCCCGCTTGGCGCTGAGCCCGAGCATCCGGGCGATGCCAACCAGATCCGGCGAGATCCGCTCTTCGAGCTCCCGAAGCTCGTGCAGCTCGCCGGTCTCGACGAGCTCCCGCAGGCGCACCTCGATTGCAGGCCCGACGCCGCGCAGGTCGCGGATGCGCCCCGAGTGCACGAGCTCCGCGACCGGAACCGGGGAATCTCGAAGGATGTCTGCGGCCCGCCGGTAGGCACGGACGCTGTAGGAGTTGGCTCCGGCAAGCTCGAGCAGCGTCGCGAAGGCGTCGAGCTTCGCGGCGATCTCGGCGTTCTGAGGATCGGGAGCCGAACTCACGGGGGTAGTCTCCCCGCCGTGGCGAGCGTCGTCGTTCCATTCCGGGCAGCAGCCGCGAAGCGGCGCCTGGAGCTCCCCGAGGAGGCGCGTGCCGACCTCGCGCACTCGATGCTCGCCGAGGTGCTCGCAGCAGCCGTTGCGGTCGGGCCGACCACGCTGGTGACCGAGGTGGACGCCGGCCGTGCGCGGTCGCTGGCCGCGGAGCACGGCGCGGCCGTCGTCGACGATCCGGGCCGTGGCCAGGGCGAGGCGGTCGCCACCGCGCTCGCGGCGGTGACCGAGTGGCCGGTGCTCGTGGTGAACGCGGATCTTCCCTCGGCGCAGCCCCGCGACCTCCTGGCGCTGCTCGGCGCGATGCCTTCCAAGGGGATCGCGATCGCCGCGGCCCTGGACGGGACGACGAACGCTCTCGCGCTCTCACGGGCCGGCCTCTTCGCGCCGCTCTAAGGCCCCGGCAGTGCCGAGCGCTTTCGCGAGCACGCCGAATCGCTCGGCGTGGAGTTCGTCGCGCTCGACGTCCCTGCGCTCGCCGAGGACGTCGACACGGTCGCCGGGCTCGAACAGCTCGCCTCGTGAACGTCGTCGTCCTGAGCGGCGGGGTGGGCGGCGCCCGCTTCGTGTGCGGGCTCGTGGACGCCGTCGACCCGAGCGGGGTCACGGTGATCGGGAACGTCGGTGACGACCTCGAGGTGCTCGGTGTCTACGTCTCGCCCGACCTGGACAGCATCCTCTACGCCCTAGCCGATCTGAATGACGAGGACCGCGGCTGGGGCAGGGCCGGGGAGACCTGGAACGCGCTCGGGGCAGTGTCCGAGCTCGGAGGTGACGCGTGGTTCAAGCTCGGCGACCGGGATCTCGGCCTCCACCTCCTGCGGACCGAGGCCATCGGGCGGGGCGAGCCCCTCTCGCGGATCACGGTGGGCTTCGCCGAAGCTCTCGGGATCGAGGCCCGGATTCTCCCGGCGACCGACGATCGGTTGCGCACCTGGATCCAGACCGAGGAGGGCGAGCTGACCTTCCAAGACTGGTTCGTGCGCCGCGGTCACCGGGACGAGGTGAACGGTGTCCGCTACGAGGGAGCGGAGACCGCGCGAGCTGCGCCCGGAGTTCTGGAGGCGCTGGAAGGGGCCGACCTGATCGTCTTCGCGCCGAGCAACCCTTTCGTCTCGATCGGGCCCGTTCTCGCAGTCCAGGAGATCCGGGCGGCCATCACCGAACGCCGTGTCCCCTCCGTCGCCGTCAGCCCGCTGATCGGCGGCAAAGCAGTCAAGGGCCCGGCCGACCGGATGCTGAGGCGACTTGCCGGCGGGACCGGCCCGGCGCAAGTAGCGAAGTGCTACGAGGGCCTGATCGATGCCCTCGTCTACGACGAGGCTGACGGGGAGGTCGAGCTCGACATCCGTCCGATCATCACGAAAACGCTGATGTCGGACGCCGACTCGCGCCGCAAGCTGGCCGAAGCAACACTGTCCGTCGCAGCCGTGGCGCAGTGACAGTCACCGGGACGCGTCCATGAGGGTCGCGATCGTCGGCGGCACCGGCAGCTTCGGCCGTGCGCTCGCGGAGCGCATGGTCGCCAGTGGCGAGGCGGTCGTGATCGGCTCCCGGGATGCCTCGCGGGCCGAGGAGATCGCGACGGTCCTCGGCGTCGAGGGCGCGTCGAACGAGGACGCCGTCTCGAACGCCGACCTCGTGATCCTCGCCGTCCGTTCGAACGCTGCCCTCGACACCGCGCGCGAGCTGGCTTCCGCCATCGGCGGGACGCCGCTGCTCTCGGTCGCCAGCAGCCTCGAGTTCACCGACGCCGGAGTGCTGCCCGGCCAGCACGGCTACTCGCTCGCCGAGCAAATCGCGGAGATCGTCGACGCGCCCGTCGCGGCGGGCCTCCAGACCCTCGCGGCCGTCCACCTCGCCGGCGCCGAGCCGCCCGACGAGGACGTTCTCGTCTGCGGGGAGGAGACGCCCGCGAAGGATCTCTCCCTCGACCTCGCGAGCCGACTGGTGAAGGGCCGCGCGATCGACGCCGGCCCGCTCGCCAACGCCCGCGCGCTCGAGGGGATGACGGCGGTGATCCTGAACGTGAACCGCCGCTACAAGGTGCACGCGGGGATCCGGCTGACCGGCCTCTAGTGCCTCTGGAGGGCTACTCGTGACCGGCGTTCTCGTCCTCCCGCTCGAGGGGATTCCCGAGATCGAGGAGGGCGACGATCTCGCCGGTCTCCTCCAGGAGGCGGCGGAGTGGGTCGGGGGGTTCCGCGAGGACGACGTCCTCGTCGTCGCCCAGAAGGCCGTGTCGAAAGCGGAGGGGCGCGTCGTCCGGCTCGAAGACGTCGAGCCGACGGACGAAGCCCGCACCCACGCAGGCGAAGGGGACCCGCGCCACGTCGAGGTCATCCTCCGGGAATCGACGCGCATCGTCCGCAGTCGCCCTCCGCTCCTCATCGCCGAGACGAGCCACGGCTTCGTCTGCGCCTCCGCCGGTGTCGACGCCTCGAACGCGCCCGGTGACGATACGCTCGTCCTCCTGCCGACCGACCCCGACGCCTCGGCTCGCGCCTTTCGCGACCGCCTCGGAGTCGCCGTCATCGTCAGCGACTCGTTCGGCCGGCCTTTCCGCCAGGGAACGACGGACGTGGCAATCGGCGTCGCCGGTCTCAGCCCGCTCCTCGACCACCGAGGCAAGCGAGACCGAGCCGGCTACGAGCTCCAATCGACGCAGATCGCCGTCGCGGACGAGATCGCCGGCGCGGCCGAGCTCGTCATGGGCAAGACCGACGGAATACCTGCGGCGATCGTCCGCGGACTGCAACTCGAAGGCGACGGCACCGCCCGAGGGCTCGTCATGCCGCCGGAGCGCGACCTGTTCCGGTGAGCCGCCCGCCCGTCGTGCTCGTGCACGGCATCACCGCCTCCACGTACTGGTGGGGGCCGACGGTCGCCGCCCTGGAGAGGACCCACGACGTGTACGTCGTCCGGCTCCCGGGCCTCCGCTACACCGAGGCCGCGGACTGGCTCGAGGAGTGGCTGGAGCGGGAAGGGCTCGAGGGCGCCGCCGTCGTCGGCCACTCGATGGGCGGCACGATCGCCCTGGCACTTGCGGCCAAGGCGC
>JBKJWJ010000057.1:0-3384 GCA_046716905.1 Gaiellaceae bacterium | reverse complement strand
ATGATCCGGTTGCGAGCCGGGAATCTCCACGGTGCCGGCTCGACTCCGGGTTCGTACTCCGAGACGACGAGCCCACCATCCTCCATACGACGCGAGAGCGCGGCGTTCACGGCCGGGTAGTCCCTGTCGATCCCGCAACCGAGCACACCGACCGTGGGCCCGCCGGCCTCGAGTGCTCCTCGGTGAGCCTCGCCGTCGACACCGCGTGCGAGACCGCTCACGACCAGCAAGCCGGCCGAGGCGAGGTCACGGCCCAGCATCCGGGCGACCTGTGCCCCGTACGGGGAGCACGAGCGAGCGCCCACGACCCCGACTGCGCGGCAATCGAGCAACTCGGGGTTCCCGGTGCCGCGGAGGTACAGCGCCGGCGGTGGGTCGAAAATCGCCTTGAGCCGCGGCGGAAAGCGCGGATCCGACCGTGCAAGCTTCATTGCGCGAGCTCCCGCGGCGAGCGATAGGCGAGCGCCTCCGCGAGGTGCTCCTCCTCGACCGCGTCCGCCTCGGCGAGGGCTGCGATCGTGCGAGCGACCCGGGCTACTCGCGCGCGACCACGACCGGATAGCGGAAGCCGCTCGACGGCGCGATCCAAGAGAGCCGTCGCCGCGTCGGTCCTCGCCGGGGCCTCGCGTTCCAGCCGGATTCGCGCGGCCGCGACGCGCCGGCCCACCGCCTCCGACGACTCGCCGGGGGCTCCACCGAGCTCGGCCGCCCGAGGCCGCGGCAGAGCGACGACGACATCGAACCGGTCAAGGAGCGCCCGCGACAGCTTCTCGCGGAACGACGCCAGGCGCTGCGGAGAACACTGGCATTCGGTTCCGGCATCGCCGCGCCCACCGCAGGGGCACATGTTCATGGATGCAACGAGTTGGAACTGGCACGGGAACACCGCGCGGCCTTCGACCCGAGCGACCGCGATGACGCCATCCTCGAGCGGCTGCCTGAGCGACTCCAGGACCGGGCGCTGGAACTCGGGAAGCTCGTCGAGGAACAGAACACCGCGGTGGGCGAGCGTCGCCTCCCCCGGCTTCGGGCCAGACCCGCCGCCGACGATGGAGGCGACCGACGCACTGTGGTGCGGTGCGCGGAACGGCCGCTGATCCATCAGCGGGCGGTCGCGTGACAGCAGGCCTACGACGGAGTGAATCCGCGTGACCTCCAGGGCTTCCTGCCGCGTCAGAGGCGGAAGGATCCCGGGCAACCTCCGAGCGAGCATGGACTTGCCGAACCCCGGTGGCCCGGCGAGGAGGAGGTTGTGGCCGCCCGCCGCGGCGAGCTCGAGCGCGCGGCGGGCGCGCTCCTGTCCGCGGACATCGGCGAGGTCGGGAAGCTCGACCGGCGGCGCTTCGCCGTTCGAGAACGCCTCGACAGCCTCCGGCTCGTATTCGCCGCGCAGGTAGCCGACGACCTCCACCAGGTGCCTCGCAGGAATCGGCTCGACTCCGGCCAGTGCCGCCTCGGCCGCCGACTCGGCTGCGCACAGGAGTCGCCCAAGCCCCGCTCGGCGTGCGCCCTCAGCGGCGGCGAGGACACCGGCGACGGGCCGCAGTCGACCGTCCAGGGCGAGTTCGCCGATCGCCGCGTGGCTCGCGAGCCGGTCGGGCGGGAACTGCCGTGAGGCGGCGAGGATCGCAAGCGCGATCGGGAGGTCGAACCCGGAGCCCTCCTTCCGGAGCCCGGCCGGTGCCAGGTTGACAGTGATCCGTCGTGAGGGCCACTCGAGCTCGGCGGACTCGATCCCGCTCCGCACGCGGTGCTTCGCCTCCTGGCAGGCACGGTCGGCGAGCCCCACGATCGCGAGGCCGGGCACGCCATTTTGGAGATGCGCCTCGACCTCGACCTTGCGAGCCTCGAGCCCGACGAGGGCATGGGTGACGGTGCGCCCGAGCACCTTCCGACGCTAGGCGTCGGGAACGCGCGTGTCTGTGACTGCTCTATGCCGAGAGTGCGCCGGGCCATCCGCGGGCGAGGCGCGACCAACACCGGCTCACGAAGGAATCTTGCCCGCCACCTCCCAGATGTGGCCGTCGGGGTCGGTGAAACTCGCGGTGCGGACGCCCCATTCTCGGTTGATCGGCCCGTTGAGCAGCTCGACACCGCGCGACGCCAGTTCGGCACACGCGGCATCGGTGTCGTCGACCCAGATCGTCAGCTGGAAGCGCGACGGCGCCTCACGTGCGCCGACCGGCGCAGGATCGATCAGTTCGCGAGCAGCACCGTACTCGAGGAGATTGACCATCGTGTTCTAGAACTTGTATGCGATCGAGACGTCGTCCTCGTTCAGCACCGTCACGTCGAAGACCTTCTCGTAGAACGCTTTGGCTCGCCCCCCGATCCTCGACGAACATCGTGATGGCACCAACGCTTTTCAGCGATTCGCTCACTCTCTGAGACCCTTTCCGGAGGTGTGTCGGCCACAAGCCGTGATGGCTCGCAAAGGATAGGACTGGCCGGTGAGAGAGAAGTCATCGGCCTGGCGAAGCTTCTTTTCGGATGCGCGGAGCGTGCCGAGACCGTTTAGCGAGCGACGAGGATGTCCTCGAAGAACTCGCCTGCTCTTCGGCCCGTGCGCCGGTTGACGTGCCGTCGCAAGCGCTCCTCCAGTCGCAGTCCGGCGCGATCCAGGATCTCCGGGTAGAGCTCGCGCCGGTCATGCACCACGATCACGACCGGTGAGCGGGCCCGCAACGAACCCTTGGCGCGTGCCAAGACTGCAGCGACCCCTTCGACGTATGAGGCCAGGGCGGCGACACTCGTCCCGCCGGCCGCAGCGCCGAGCTCGACCTCGCGCCGGTCGTCCAGTCCAAGAAGCTCATAGGCGTAGCGATGCTGCTCGTGGTAGTCGATCAGACCCGGGTACGGCGGGGAGGTCACGACGCCGTCGAAGCGGCCGCGGTAGTCGATCTCCCGCGAGTCGTCGTGCAAGACCTCGGCTTCCCGCGCCCGCACGCGCACGCGCGAGAACTCCTTGATCCTGGCCAACGTGTCGAGCGCGTAGCGGCGGAGGAAGTGCTCCGCGCGCTCGACCGGCCGGCAGATCCGCTTGTGCTTGTGGCACCAATAGGGCTCGACCTGCGGGTTACGAGGGAAGTCGAGATCGTAGTGAGGAGTTCGGCGCGCCGACCGCGCGGCCCGTGCGAGAACGACACGGAGGACATCCTCGTGTTCGTACTCCCCGACCAGGTCACGGAAGGCGAGGAGCTCCCGACCAGCCTGCGGCGCGAACCACTCGGCGGCATAACCGGTCGGCTTGGGGCCACCGTCGAATGCCTCGACCCGGCGCACGACGTCGCGGATCTCCGTCTCGAGCGCAAAGAGGTCATACCTCCGCGTCTTGACCTCCATGAGCAGGCAGTTGAACGCGGCGATGTCGACGCCGACCGCGTC
>JBKJWJ010000056.1:0-3198 GCA_046716905.1 Gaiellaceae bacterium | reverse complement strand
TTGGCCCCGCAGACCGGGCAGTCAGGGTCGCGGCGAACCTGGACCTCGTCGAGGCGGGCCGCCAGGGCGTCGAAGAGCAGGAGCCGGCCGATCGCGGGCTCGCCGATGCCGAGCGTCAACTTCAGCGCCTCGGTTGCCTGGAGGGAGCCGATCACACCCGGGAGGACTCCCAGGACGCCGCCCTCTGCGCAGCTCGGTGCGAGCTCTGGCGGGGGAGGCTGCGGGAAGAGGCAGCGGTAGCACGGGCCCTCGTGCGGCTTGAACACGGTGACCTGGCCCTCGAACCGGTAGATCGAGCCATGGATGACCGGGATGTCGTGCCAGACGGACGCGTCGTTCAAGAGGTAGCGGGTCGGGAAGTTGTCAGCCCCGTCGACGATGAGATCCCAATCCTCGCCGAGGATCCGGTCGACGTTCTCCGATGTGAGCCGTTCCTCGTAGGTGACGACCTCCACGTCCGGGTTCAGCGCCTCGAGCGCCGCTCTGGCCGAGCGCGCCTTGAGCTCTCCGAGGCCGGCGGTCGAGTGCAGGACCTGGCGTTGGAGGTTGGACGAATCGACGACATCGTCGTCCACGATCCCGATCCGGCCCACCCCGGCTGCGGCGAGGTAGAGCGCCGACGGCGACCCGAGGCCTCCGGCGCCGATCAGGAGGATGCTCGTCGCGAGGAGCTTCGCCTGGCCCTGCTCGCCGATCTCGGGGATCAAGAGGTGGCGGCTGTAGCGGTCGCGCTTCTCTGGGTCGAGGCCGCTTTCGGACTCCACCGGATAGCCGAGCTCTTGCCAGGCGACGATCCCGCCCGACATCGAGACGGCGTCCTCGTACCCGAGCTCGTCGAGGGTCGGAAGCGCGTGGAGTGAGCGGGCGCCGACCGCGCAGTAGGTGACGACTGGGCGCTTTCGATCGGGCGCGACCTCCGGAAGCCGGGCCTCGAGCTGCGAGAGCGGGACGTGCAGCGCGCCGGGAATATGGGCGAGCCTCCATTCCTCATCGCTTCGGACATCGAGGAGGAGCGCCCCGCTCGCTTCGATCGACTGGGGCGTGTCGCGCGCCGTGATCTCCCGGCTGCGTGTCGTTCCGGCCATTTGTCGAGGATAGCCAGCCGCCCTCGGGCTACCGTGGGCTCGCATGACCCGGCGCACCCGTGTGCTGCTCGTCTTCGCAACGGCTCTCGCCGCGGCTCTCGGGGTCGTCGGCGGACTGACGTTCTTCGGCGAGGACGGCGAGACGGAGGCGGCCAGGCCGCGGGGCGCGCCGCCCGTCCTGCTCGATCTCGGTGTTCGCACCGATCCCGAGGCCCGCGTGCTGCGCCGAGCGGACCAGGCTCACACGGCGGGACGCCGCGAGCAGGCCCGCGGGCTGTTTGCCCGGCAGGGCTCTCTCCAGGCAGAGGCGGCCGAGGCGATCTCTTCCTGGCCTGATGGGACGCTCGAGCGGCTGGAGGAGCTGGCGCGTCTCCACCCGCGGAGTGGTGCGGTGCAGTTCCACCTCGGCCTGGCGCGTTTCTGGAGCGGCGACGGGAACGGCGCGGTCGAGGCCTGGCGCGCGGCTCGGGCGCGGGATCCGGACACGGCGTTCGCCGTACGCGCCGGCGACCTGCTCTTCCGGCGGTTCCCACCCGGCCTTCCGACCTTCGTCCCTGGCTTCCGGGGGCCGGCGTCGGTGAGCCGGCTCGACGCACCTGGTCAGTTCAAGGCGCTTGGGCGCATGGCCCGGAGGCCCGACGCCCGCGCGAAGCTCCTCTTCGGCGTCGCGCTCCAGCGGCTCGATCGGCCCGTCTCCGCGCGCCGGCAGTTCGCTGCCGCGGCGCGACTGGCGCCCGAGAGCCCCGACGCGCAGGTCGCGAACGCCGTCGGCCGCTTCGACAAGGAGCACCCGGAACGTGCGTTCTCCCGCCTCGGCCCGCTAACCAGGCGCTTTCCGAGGGCGGGCACCGTGCGCTTCCACCTCGGGCTCCTGCTCCTCTGGCTCGGCGACGTGCCGGAAGCGAGGCGTCAACTCACGCGAGCAACACGCCTCGCTTCACCCCTCTCGGTGGAAGCAAAGCGGCTCCTCGACCGTCTAGAAAGCGTGCAGGAACGCTGATCGACTATAGGACCGGAAAACCCAAAGATGGGCCGGACGGCCTATGGCGGTTCCGGAGGTCCTTTGGAAGGATGTGACATGTTCAAGCAGGTATTCGGGGAAAAGCACCGACCGGAACGAGAGGGGAACCGGGTGGAGCAAGTGGGGGTTACGGCGCAGGCACCGCCAGCCGAGGGGATTTTCGAGGCGCTCATCGCGAGTGCACAAGAGACGGGGCAACTGGCTTCGGAGGAGCTCGCCATCGCGGTGGACGAGCTCGAGCTCGAGCCGGCCCAGGTCGACGAGCTGCACGTCAAGCTCGACGAGCTGCACATCGAGGTCGTCGAGAAGGCCGTCGTGGAAGTCGAGGCCGAGGTCGACGAGCGCGAGGTCTCCACGGAGGCGTTGCAGCTCTTCCTGAAGGACATCGGCAAGGTCGACCTGCTGACCGCCGCCCAGGAGATCGAGCTCGCCAAGCGGATCGAGCGCGGCGACCATCGCGCGAAGCAGGAGATGGTCGAGGCGAACCTCCGTCTCGTCGTCTCGATCGCCAAGCGCTACCGGAACCAGGGGCTGCCGTTCCTCGACCTGATTCAGGAAGGCACGATCGGGCTCGTTCGCGCCGCCGAGAAGTTCGACCACCGCAAGGGGTTCAAGTTCTCCACCTACGCGACGTGGTGGATTCGCCAGGCCGTGGCCCGGGCGCTCGCCGACAAGGCGCGCACGATCCGCATGCCGGTGCACGTCGTCGAGAAGCTGAACAAGATCCTGCGAACGGAGCGCAAGCTTCGGGCCGAGCGGGGCCGCGAGCCCAGCTCGAACGAGATCGCCCTCGAGCTCGATCTGACGATCGACGAGGTCGACCAGATCCGCCGGAGCGCGCAGACGCCGGTCTCGCTCGAGAAGCCGGTCGGCGACGACGAGGAGTCCGAGTTCGGGCACTTCATCACCGACGAGTTGGCGCCACAGCCGGACGAGGTGGCCGAGGACGTCCTCCGCAAGGAGGCGCTCGTGAAGATCCTGCACACGCTCTCCGATCGCGAGCGGCGCGTGCTCGAGCTTCGCTACGGGCTCAACGGCGAGCAGCCGCGGACGCTGGACGAGGTCGGCCGAACGTTCCAGGTCACGCGCGAG
>JBKJWJ010000055.1:0-3041 GCA_046716905.1 Gaiellaceae bacterium | reverse complement strand
GCGCTTTCACGGCCATCCGTCCGTCGACACTGATCTCGTTGCGCCAGACCTCGAGCCTGACTGGGCGGAGCGTGGTGCGCTGATCGGGGCCGTCGCCACGGACGAGGGTGAGAGCGTCGTCACCCTCGCCAGCTACGTGCGCCTGCGCGACCGGGAGGTAGCCGAGGTCGCCTTCGCCGTCGCCGACGGCTACCAGGGGCGCGGCATCGGCCCGCGTCTGCTCGAGCAACTCGCCGCGCAAGCCGCCGAGCAAGGGATAACCCGTTTTGTCGCCGAGGTCATCGCGGACAACCGGCCGATGCTGCGCGTCTTCTCCGAGGCCGGCTTCAGCCTGTCGAGGACGCTCTCGGGCGGAGTCGTGGAAGTCACGTTCCCGATCGCGACGACCGCCGCCTACGCGGCACGCGTCGCGGCGCGCGACCACACCGCCGTCGCCGCTTCACTCAGGCCGTTCTTCGAGCCGCGATCGGTGGCCGTCTTCGGTGCGTCGCCGCGGCGCGGCACGATCGGCGGTGAGCTCTTTCGCAACATCCTCGCGGGCGATTTCAGCGGCGCCGGCTATCCGATCAACCGCAGCGGGGAATCGGTCGCCGGGGTTCGCGGCTACCGGTCGATCGACGAGATCCCTGACGCCGTCGACCTGGGCGTCATCTGCGTTCCCGCAGCGGCCGTGCTCGAGGCGGCGGAGTCGGCGCTGCGGAAGGGGGTGCGCGCGCTGATGGTCATCTCGGCCGGATTCGCCGAGGTCGGCGCCGAGGGGGCCGAGCGGCAGCGTGAGCTGCTCGCCCTCGTCCGCGCTCACGGTGCCCGCTTGATCGGGCCGAACTGCCTCGGAATCGCATCCGCGTCGACGCGCCTGAACGCGACTTTCGCGTCACGCCAGGCCGCGGCCGGGAACATCGGGTTCTCGTCCCAAAGCGGTGCGCTCGGCCTTGCCATGCTCGAAGCCGCAGACTCACGCGGCCTCGGGTTGTCCGCGTTCGTCTCGATCGGCAACAAGGCCGACGTCTCCTCGAACGACCTGCTCGAGTGGTGGGAGGACGACCCGCTGACGGAGGTCGTGTTGCTCTACGTCGAGTCGTTCGGCAACCCGCGCAAGTTCGCCGAGGTCGCACGCCGCGTCGCGCGCAGCAAGCCGATCCTCGCCGTCAAGAGCGGGACGACGGCGAGCGGTGCTCGCGCCGCCAGCTCGCACACAGCGGCGCTGGCCGGCTCAGAAACGGCAGTCGATGCGCTCTTCCACGAGGCCGGGGTCATTCGGGCCGGCTCGCTCGAGGAGCTCGTCGACGTCGCCACGCTGCTCTCGACGCAGCCGGCGCCGCGCGGCCGCGGCGTCGCGGTGCTGACGAATGCCGGAGGACTCGGGATCATGTGCGCGGACGCCTGCGAGGCGGCAGGCCTCGCTTTGCCGCCTCTCGCCGAAGAGACCCGTGAACGACTCCAGGCCCTTCTGCCTGCTGAGGCGAGCCTCTCGAACCCGGTCGACATGCTCGGCTCGGCGACGGCAGCTCTCTACGAGGCCGCGTTGCCGCTGCTCCTCGAAGATCCTGGCGTAGACGCCGTGATCGTCCTGTTCGTGCCGGCGGTGAGCGCAACGGCGGACGAGGTCGCGGGCGCTGTCGCCCTTGCCGGGACAGGGGACAAACCGGTACTCGCTGTCGTCATGAGCTCCGAGGGGATCCCGGCCGCTTTGCGCGCCGCGCCACATGCTGCCGCTGCCTTCGTCTACCCCGAGTCGGCCGCCCGCGCTCTGGGTCGTGCCGCCGAGCGAGCGGACTGGCTGCGCCGGCCGCTCGGCGCCGTTCCCGAGCTGGACGTCGACCGCATCGCGGCCGCGGCTGTCATCGACCGGGCACTGGCCGATCGAGACGATGTCTGGCTCGAGCCGGCCGACGTCCGCGCCCTCCTGCTTGCCTACGGGATCCCGCTCGTCGGCGAGGCGGTCGCGCACTCGACCGAGGAGGCGATCGAAGCTGCGGCGGCGTTCGGCTACCCCGTCGTCGTGAAGACCGCCGCCGCCGGCGCCCATAAAAGCGAAGGCGGCGGCATCGCGCTCGACCTCGGCGACGCCGCTGCCGTCCGCGAGGCGGCCGACCGGATAGGCGCGCCGGTGATCGTCCAGCCGATGATCGGAGCCGGCGCCGAGCTCCTCGCCGGCCTCGTCCAAGATCCCGTCTTCGGCCCACTGGTCGCCTTCGGCCCGGGCGGCGTCTTCGCCGAGCTGATCGGCGATGCCGCCTTTCGCATCGCTCCACTCACCGATGTGGACGCCTAGGAGTTGATCACGACCGGAAAAGCCGGAAAGCTCGTCAAGGGCTTTCGCGGCGCGCCGCCGGCTGACGTCGCTTCGCTCGTCGATCTCGTGTGCCGCCTGTCCCGCCTCGGAGAAGACCTGCCCGCCGTCGCCGAGCTCGACCTCAACCCGGTGCTCGCTCTTCCGGATCGGTGTGTTGCAGTGGACGCGCGTGTTCGCGTGCACCGGCCAGAGCTCACGACTCGAGCAAAGACCTGGTAGCTGACTTCCAATCCAGCGTTGATCTCCTCTGGCTTCCGTTGGGGGCCGGCGGTCATTCCGTGCGGCTGAACGGACGCGTCTTCGAGGCGGTGCTGGCGCGGCGCGAAAGCAGACCGACCAAGGATCTCTACCACTCCGCGCTCGCAGCCAGAGGGAGAGTTCATGATCGAGATGGCACCGATACCTGACAGAAACGGGGCGCTGCGCGGCGTCGTCGCCGAAGGCGCAGTCGGCCATCGCTGGGCTCGATCGCTGCGCATCTTCCGGTATGAGAACCGGCGCTGGCGAGACGGTGTGATCCCAGACGTTGAAGAGGCTGTCGACAGCCCACAGCGGCTGACGGACGACCCATGGGTCGCGCAGCGCATCCTCGAGCTCGTGCCCGATGTGCCCACACCCGTCTGGGGACGCGACGAGCTCCAGGCAGGCGAGATGTGGAACTCGAACTCGGTGATCTCATGGCTGATCGCGCGCAGCGGCATCAGCGCCGAGACGGTGCATCCGCCGCCTGGCGGGCGTGCTCCTG
>JBKJWJ010000054.1:0-6442 GCA_046716905.1 Gaiellaceae bacterium | reverse complement strand
CGCGCATTCGGCACGCCGAGGGAGTCGATGCCGCACGCTAGCGGCCGCGTCGTCGTCTCTTTCGCGGCCGTGCTGACCCTGCTGACGGCGATCGAGGTTTCGGCGGTGCCGGACTTCGGCCTCGGCTCGATCTTCTGGATCGTGGCCATTCTGATTCCCTCGATCGAGGTCCTCGGCTACCTCACGCGCCGGGAGGCGAGCGCCTCGGCCTAGGGTGTGGAGGTGATTCGGGCCGGCTTCGTGCTCGCTGCCATCGCGCTCCCGCTCGCATCCGTGGATCTGGCGCACAAGGCGGCCTCGGACGCGTCCTACCTCCACTCGCGGTCGGCAGCGTACGTCGCCGTCGTTCTGGCGCTTGCGGTGGTGTGGGGATCGGCCATCCTCTTGACCCGTTCCCTCTCGGTTGCCGTCGGCGGCGGCGTGCTCGCCGGAGGCGCACTCGGCAATCTGACCTCCCTCGCCCTCTGGCCCGGAGTGCCGAACCCGATCGTGGTCGAGCCGATCGCATTCAACCTCGCGGATCTCTTCGTCCTCTCGGGCTTCGTGCTGACCTCTTGCGCCACGGTCGTCTTCGCCGCGCGCAACCGCGAGCGCCTCGGCCAGCCGGTGCGGCTCCGCTAACCGCTAGCCGCGGTTCGCGTCGAGCCAGGCGATCGTCTTGGACGCAAGCCGGTCGAGCGCCTGGACCGAGAGCTCCAGATGCTCCTCCTCCGTGTCCTCGAGCTTGGTGTGGGAGAGCCCCCGCAGGCTCTGGACGAAGAGCATCACCGTCGGGATTCCCGCCCGCGAGACCTCCGCAGCGTCGTGGAGCGGCCCACTCGGCAAGCGGTGGGACTGCCCGGCGACCTCCGCGATCGCCTCGTCGGCGAGCCCGACCAGCTGCTCGTCGAAGAGGATCGGTTCGATGCTCCAGATCGGCTCGAATTCCACCCGGAGGTCCTCCTGCTCCGCGAAACGAACTGCCGAGGATTTCGCATCGGCGAGCAGCGCGGCGAGCGAGCCGGGGTCGAGGTGGCGCTGATCGAGGAGCTGTTCGGCTGTCTCGACGACGGAGGTGACGATCCCGGGCTTGCAGAGCACGTCGCCCGACGTGCAGACCGCCCCGCCCCCCACGCGCTCGGCGATGTGCCTGAGCTCGAGGGCGAGCTTCGACGCTCCTGCGAGCGCGTCGCGCCGCTCATCCATCGGCGTCGAGCCTGCATGCGCGGCCTGCCCGCGCCAAATCACCCGATGACGCTCGACGCCGAAGGTGCCGAGCACGGCTCCGAGCGGAAGGTCCATCGCTTCGAGGACGGGGCCCTGCTCGATGTGGAGCTCGAGGTAGGCCGCCGCGTTCTCCAGCTGGCTGCGGGCCTCGGTCGCCCGGTCGAGGTCGACGCCGTGAGCAGAGATCGCCTCGGGCAGCGTGGTGCCGTCGCGATCGCTCAACAGGCGCAGCTCGTCCTGATCCTTCATCGACCCGGCGGCAGCGCTCGAGCCGAAGAGCGACCGCCCGAACCGGGCTCCCTCCTCGTCGGCCCAGCTAACGAGCCTGACGGTCACAGGACGCTCACCCTCCCCGGCGATCCGCCGCAGAACCTCCGCCCCGGCGACCACGTTGAGCGCGCCGTCGAGCCAGCCGCCGTTCGGCACCGAGTCGAGGTGACCGCCGATCACGAGCTCGCGCTCGGAGCTTCCGCGAAGCGACCACCACTGGTTGCGCGCCTCGTCGAACTCCATCTGGGCGCCGGTGCCCTCGAGCTTCGACGCCATCCACTCCTGCGCCCGAACCCAGGTCTCGGTCCACGCAACCCGCTGGGCACCGTCCGCGTTGCCGGTGAGCTCGCGGAGCTCCTTCAGCTCGGCCACGGTGCGACTCGGATCGAGAGGCATGGGATGTGAGCTTAAAACCTGGTAGGTATCTCGCCATGGCCTCCGTCGCCATCGAGCAGCCCGACCGTCGGATCCCCTGGCGCGCGGCGTTCGCGAGGGGCTCGATGCTCGCCGCGGTCGCCGTCGCCCTCTATGCGCTCTGGGAGGCATTCAGGTGGGTCGGAGAGACGACCGGCCTGAAGATCGGGACCTTCGTCGTCGACAACAACACCTTCCCCCACCTCCACAACATCGTGGGCCAGCTCTTCGAGCCGTCGCGGAGGAATGGGCCGCTGCTGATCGAGGTGCTCTGGGATGCGGCGCTTTTCACCGCGAAGGAGGCGGCGGTCGGCTTCGCGCTCGGGGCGTCGATCGGATTCGTCCTCGGTGTCTTGCTCGCGCATTCGAGGCTCCTCCAGCGCGGCTTCCTCCCCTACATCGTCGCCTCGCAGACGATCCCGATCCTCGCCGTCGCGCCGATGGTCGTCATCTGGTTCGGCGGCCGCGGGTTCCCCGACTGGTTCTCGGTCTCGATCATCTCCGCCTACCTGACCTTCTTCCCGGTTGCGATCAACACGCTGCGCGGGCTCACCTCGGTCGATCCACGCGCGCTTCAGTTGATGCGGTCATACGCCGCGCATCCCTTGCAGATCCTCTGGAAGCTGCGGATGCCCAGCTCGCTGCCGTACCTCTTCGCGGCTTTCAAGATCTCGGCCACGGCGAGCGTCGTCGGCGCGATCATCGGCGAGCTGCCCGCCTCGATCCAGGATGGTCTCGGCGGGGCGATCCTCAACTTCAACCAGTATTACTCGAGCACTCCCGAGAGCCTCTGGGCGACGAACCTGATCGCGGCGGCTCTCGGTATCACGTTCTTCCTCGTCGTGGTCGCCGCGGAGAAGCTCGTCGTGCGGCGGGCGCCGGAGAACGTCGCGTGAGCACGGCGTCCGTCGTCTCCCTGCGCGGCGTCTCGAAGGAGTTCGGCCGCGGACATGTCCAGGCGCTCACCGGGATCGACCTCGAGATCCAGCCCGGCGAGTTCATCTCACTGATCGGCCCATCCGGTTGCGGAAAGTCGACACTGCTCCGCGTCGTCGGCGACCTGATCCAGCCGACCGGCGGCGACGTCGTCGTCAACGGCAAGAGCGCGGAGCAGGCCCGGGCGGACCGCGACTACGGGATCGTCTTCCAGGACGCAGTCCTCTTCGACTGGCGCACCGTCGAGAAGAACATCTCCCTCCCGCTCGAGATGATGGGACGGGACCGGCGGGCGCGAAACGAGCGGGTGCGCGAGCTGGTCGAGCTCGTCGAGCTCAAGGGCTTCGAGCACCACCATCCCTGGCAGCTCTCGGGCGGCATGCAGCAGCGGGTCTCGATCGCGCGTGCACTCTCGTTCGACCCCGCGCTCCTCCTGATGGACGAGCCGTTCGGCGCGCTCGACGAGATGACCCGAGAGCGGCTGAACCTCGAGCTCCTGCGCATCTGGGAGCAGAGCGGCAGCACCGTGATCTTCGTCACGCACTCCATCTCGGAGGCGGTCTTTCTCTCGACGCGGGTGGTCGTCATGTCGGCACGGCCGGGACGGATCGTCGGCGTCGTCGACGTCGACCTCCCTCAGCCCCGCACCGCCGAGACCCGGGAAGAGCCTCGCTTCGCCGAGCTGATTCGCGACGTCCGCCAGCTGCTCCGCAAGGGTGGAGGCACCGAGGGCGGCGAGCCAGACGGCGAGGAAGAGCTGATCGCGGCGGAGGAGAACCTGTGAGCACCACCGTCGTCGAGCCGATCCCGCGCGGGACGCTGACCTCCCGCGTCGGACGCGGCATCTGGGACTGGTTCCCCGCCGTGGTCGTCTTCGTCGGCGGCATCGCGCTCTGGGAGGGCCTCGTTCGCGGCCTCGAGATCCAGAACTTTCTGCTGCCTCCCCCCTCGGACATCGTCCAGACGCTGTGGACCGAGCGCGACACGCTCTGGAGCGCCGGGTGGTTCACGTTCGAGGAGGCGTTCGGAGGCTTCGTGATCGGATCCAGCGCCGCGATCCTCGTCGCCTTGGTGCTCGCCCGCTGGCGCATCCTCGGGACGGCGCTGATGCCGTACGCGATCGCCGCGAACGCCGTCCCGATCATCGCCTTCGCTCCGATCACGAACAACTGGTTCGGGACGCTCAATCAGCTCTCGAAGATGGTGATCGCGGCCGTTCTCTGCTTCTTCCCGGTGATGGTGAACACGCTGCGCGGACTGACGTCGGTGCGCCCGCAGCAGATCGAGCTCATGCGCTCGTATGCGGCAGGCGAGGTTCAGATTTTCCGCCGGGTCCGGATCCCGAACGCGCTCCCCTACATGTTCACCGGGTTGAAGGTCGCGACCGTGCTCGCGATGATCGGCGCGATCGTGGGCGACTACTTCGGCGGGTCGCAGGACGCCCTCGGAATCCAGATCCGCCGGCAGGCCGGAATCTTCGCGTTCACCGAGGCCTGGGCTGCGATTCTCGTCGCCAGCATCCTCGGGATCCTGTTCTACGGCGCAGTGGCGACCGTCGAACGGCTTACGATGCGCTGGCATCCGTCGGCTCGGGGGGCCGCGGAGTAGTAGTGACAAACCTCGAATCGGCACGAAAGGGGAAGTGGATGCGGAAGAGCAGGTGGTGGTCCATCGCTGTCTTCATGGCCGCGGCGATGTTCGCGCTCGCAGGCTGCGGGGGCGACGACAGCGGCGGTGACGGCGGAAGCGCCGGCGGCGACCTCGACAAGGTCACGCTGCAGTCGAAGTGGGTCGTTCAGGCCCAGTTCGCCGGGTACTACGCGGCCCTCGACCAGGGCTATTACGAGGAAGAGAAGCTCGATGTGAACATTCGGCCCGGCGGGCCGGACATCGTCCCGGAGCAGGTCGTCCTCGGCGGACAGGCCGAGTTCGGCATCAACTGGCTCGACAGCACCCTCGCGACGAGGGACAAGGGCCAGAACATCGTCAACATCGCGCAGGTCTACACGCGCTCGGGCATGACCGAGGTGACCTGGAAGGACACGAACCTCGAGCAAATCAGCGATCTCCGAGGCAAGAAGGTCGGCGTCTGGCTCGGCGGCAACGAGCACAAGCTGTTCGCGGCTCTGAACAAGAACGGCCTCGATCCTCAGAAGGACGTGAAGATCGTTGCGCAGCCGTTCGACATGAACCTCTTCCTCAAGCGGGAGATCGATGCCGCGGCCGCGATGACGTACAACGAGCTCGCGCAGGTGCTCGAGGCGAAGAACCCCGACACCGGGCAGCTCTACCAGCTCTCAGAGCTGAACGTCCTCAAGATGTCGGACCTCGGAACCGGAGCGCTCGAGGACGGAATCTTCGTCCGCGAGGACTGGATCGCCGAGGAGGGCAACGAGGACATCGCCAAGCGGTTCCTCAAGGCGAGCTTCCGCGGCTGGGTGTACTGCCGGGACAACCCCGACGAGTGCCTCCAGATCGTTCTGAAGAACGGGCCGACACTCGGTGAGGGCCACCAGCGGTGGCAGCTGAACGAGGTCAACGACCTGATCTGGCCGGCGCCGAACGGGATCGGCGTCATGGATCCGGAGGCGTTCAACGTCACAAACGAGATCGCATTGAGCGGCAAGGTGATCAAGACCGAGGCCAGCGAAGACGCCTACCGCACCGACATCGCGGAAGCAGCGATGAAGGAGCTCGAGGACGACGGCGTCGACGTCAAGGGCGACGACTGGCAGAAAGAGACCGTCGAGGTGACCGAGGGCGGCGCCTAAGGCCTACAGCCCCTAGCAACGCGGGAGCAGGCTCGCCTGCTCCCGCACGCCGAAGGAGGGAGATCCGCAATGAGTTACGTTCTGATCAAGGGAGGAAGAGTGATCACGGCGGCCGACGACTACGTCGGCGACGTGTTCGTCGAGAACGAGCGGATCTCCCTCATCGGCGAGTCGCTCGACCTGGAGGCCGATCGCGTGATCGACGCGTCGGGCAAGTACCTCCTGCCGGGCGGGATCGACCCGCACACCCATCTCGACATGCCCTTCGGCGGGACGACCACGATCGACGACGTCGAGTCCGGGCAGACGGCGGCTGCCTTCGGCGGGACGACCTGCCACGTCGACTTCGTCATCCAGCCGCAGGGGGAGACCTTCGCGACCGCGCTCGACCTCTGGAGAGCGAAGGCAGAGGGCAAGCAGGTGATCGACATGGGCTACCACATGGCGATCACCGATCTGAAGGAGGGCGGCTCCCTCGAGGAGCTCGCGTCGCTCCCCGACCAGGGCGTGACCTCCTACAAGCTTTTCATGGCCTACAAGGGCGCGCTCATGGTCGACGACGAGACGCTCTTCCGGTCGATGCAGGTCGCGGCCGACTCGGGCGCGCTGGTGATGGTTCACGCCGAGAACGGCGACGCGATCGACGTGCTCGTGAAGGAGGCGCTGGCCGCCGGCCACACCGAGCCGAAGTACCACGCGCTCACCCGGCCCCCGGAGACCGAGGGCGAGGCGACGAACCGCGCGATCCAACTCTCCCGCGTGGCCGGCTCGCCGCTGTATGTCGTCCACGTCTCGTGCGCGGAAGCTGTCGAACCGATCTCGATCGCGCGCGAGAAGGGCTGGGA
>JBKJWJ010000053.1:0-4376 GCA_046716905.1 Gaiellaceae bacterium | reverse complement strand
GTACGAGGCCGGAGAGCTGCACGGCTCGAAGCCGCGACCGTCGAGGTCGCAGAGGAAGCTCGCCGCTTCGCTCGCAGAAAACCCGAAGGTTGCCAACTTGACGCCGCTCGGATCGTTTGGCTTTTCGGTGATGGTCACCGTCGGAGGAGCTGTATCGATCGTCCAGGTGTAGCTCGCCTGGCCGGTGTTACCAGCGGCATCCGTCGCCTTGACCTTGAACGTGTGGATGCTATCCGAGAGGTTGTTGTAGGTCTCCGGCGAGCTACAAGAGGCGAAGCCGCGACCGTCGAGGTCGCAGAGGAAGCTCGCCTCTTCGCTCGCGGAGAACCCGAAGCTCGGCGACGTGACGTTGCTCGGGTTGGCGGGATGCGAGCTGATCGTGACGACCGGTGGCGTGCCGTCCACCTGCACCGTGGGCTGAGACCCGCTGAGGACGAAAGCGGCGTCGCCCCGGAGGAGCTCGGTCGCCCAGATGTAGATGCTGTCGGCTGCGGCGGAGGTCGCCGAGAAGACGACGGTGAGCGTCGCCCCGGGGCAGAGGCGGCTGTTGGCGCCTCCCCCCAAGGTGGGCCGCTTGAGATTGATCTTCCCGTCCGCGACCAGGGTTCCGTCGGCAACCCACGTTGAAGCAACGCAGTCGCCCGCGGCGCTCGCCGAGGCCTGGACGCTTGCCGCGCCGACGACGAAGCCGGGCGGGATCCCGATCTTTGCCTCGTCCGCCCCCTTCGGGGACAGGGTGGCGTTCGTCAGCGCAATCGTGAACGAGGTCAGCGTCGACGGCTTGACGTGGGACGGGCTACCGGTCGCCGTGTAGCCGACGATCGGCTCGCCGGAGGCCCCCGAGACGAAGACGAGGGCAAGGGCAGTGGTGATGGCGAGCAGGATCCGGCGGTTGAGCATGTCGTTTTCCCCCTAAAGACCGATGAGCAGAACGCAATACATGACCAAAGCGACTCCGAGCGCGGCAAAGGCGACCAGCGTGAAATCCAAGCGATGCGCGTCGAGGCCGGCTGCCACTCGCGGCCACGGCACGGTTGTGGGCGAGATCGCGGCGGCTGCGAAAAACAGCACTGCGAGTCCAGTCAGCAGAACGAGGAGGGCCGTGCCGACACCCAGCGGGGATTCCGGCGGCTCCAGCCCGGGCGAGACGGCCGCCGCCATCTGGCTCGTCGGGCTCGAATCAGCCCGAGCCGGCTGGCGCGTGGCCCTCTCCTCCTGGGCGCGAGCGGGGCGCTTCGGAGTCTTGAGGACGACTGCGTCCCGGCGAGACGCCCGGCGCACAGGGCGGGACGTCGCGGGACGAACGGTTCTCGACGGTTTCGCGGCCGGCGCCGGAGGAGTGGCCGCCGTCGGAGGAGCGGCCGATGGCGGAGGAGCGACCGGCTGAGGCGACGCCGGCTGCGGGGGCGGAGGGCGGGGCGTCGGGGCCGGCGGTGGCTTTGGATCGGGCTTCGGGATCGGAACCGGATCGGGTGCTGGACCCGGCGTCGCCGCAGGCGTGCCCGCCGACGGCTCGGTTGGCGCCTGTGCCGGACTCGCAGCGGCGGCAAACGCCGCTGCGGCGCCAAAACCGCAGACGCCGATCGCGAGCAGCACCAAAACCACTCCCAGGCGCGCAGACGAGCGCACAGCACAGCGAGGTGCGCCCGAGAGCATCAAGACCCGGGTTGAAGCTGACATCGACCCTAGACTGAAAGAACTAGACCCCACCGCATCACGGAAGTGTAGACGAGCCAGGACAATTTTTCGGCGCCGTCGGGACTGAGCGTCAGGGCCGGTCGGGGCGGGCGTGGAGCTCCTCGGCCCGCCGCCCGGCACGAGGAGATGGGGACTCACCTGCGGCCGTGTGAATACTCACTGACGTCCGATCGTGGTCGGCGTCAAGATCACGATGGCGGGGAACTGCGAGCAACGCGGGAGGTGCCATGGCCGATGACTTTTCCCACCATGAACGAGGGCGACGACTAGGAGTCCAGCCGCCCGACGAGACGCAGGCCTCGACCGAGGAGCTGCTGGCGGCCGCCGAGCCGGTGGAAGATCGTGATCGGTGTGACTTCGCCGTTCCGGGGGCACGAGCCTCGAGATGAATCGACCGCGCGTCCTGGCACTCGTCCTCGCGGGTGGCGAAGGCGGCCGCCTCGCCCCGCTCACGGACGAAAGAGCGAAGCCGGCCCTGCCATTCGCGGGTGTGTACCGGCTGATCGACTTTCCCCTGTCGAATTGCATGCATAGCGGCATCGGCGATGTCTGGGTGATCCAGCAGTACGAGCCGCACGAACTGGCGAGGCAGCTCGCCAACGGGCGGCCGTGGGATCTCGACCGCACGCGCGGCGGCCTGCGAATCCTGCATCCCTACCTCGGTGACTCCGAGAGCGGCTGGTACGAAGGGAACGCGGACGCGATTTACCGCAACCGGGAGGTGATCGCAGACCATGATCCGGACGTGCTGCTCGTGCTCTCCGCCGACCATGTCTACAAGCTCGACTACGCGGACGTCGTCGCGCAACAAGTCGATTCCGGCGCGGCCGTGACCATGGTCACCACCAAGGTCACGAAGGAGGAAGCGTCGCGCTACGGAGTCGTTCAGGTCGGCCGTGACGGGCAGGTCCGCGAGTTCGCGTACAAGCCCGACGCTCCAGGCGGGAACGTGGTCACGACCGAGGTCTTTGCATACGACGCGCCCAAGCTGCTCCGAATTCTCGACGAGCTCGCAGAGGAGGGAGATTCCTCCGGACTCCGCGACTTCGGGCACGAACTCCTCCCCCGGCTGGTCGACGAGGGTGCCGCACACGCCTTCGGGTTCGACGGATATTGGCGCGACGTCGGAACGATCGACGGCTACTGGCAGGCGCACATGGAGCTGCTGGCGCCCGAGCCGGGGCTGACGCTCGACGATCCTGCGTGGCCGATCCTGACCACGGGCCTGCAGCGCCCGCCGGCGCGGATCGAGGCTTCGGCGACGATCGACGGGAGTCTGGTCGCTGCCGGCGCGCACGTACGCGGAACCGTCGAGCGGTCGGTGGTCGGCCCCGGCGTCGTCGTCGAGGAAGACGCCCACGTCCGGGAAGCCATCCTCCTTCACGACAGCCATGTCGGCGCTCGCGCGTGTGTGACGCGGGCGATCCTGGACGAGAGGGCGCACGTGCACGAGGACGCGGTCGTTGGAGGCACCGACGACGTTCAAGTCGTAGCGCGGTGAGCCTTCAGGAGCGTGCGCGCGCACCAGGCACGCGAAAGAGCAAACACTCGCAATTTGCGGCCGAGAGGAGAAGGTTGCGCATACTTACGCCCGATGGACGACCAGCAACTTGCGCAGCTCCGCGACTGGGGGCAACGGCTGGAGAGATATGGGAAGTCTCCCGAGCTTCGCGCCGCCGGTCGTGCGCTCGACCTTGCGACGGCCGAGATCGACCGCCTGCGGTCGCAGGTCGTGGCTCCGGAGGGTCGCGATGCGGCGCCCCGGTCGCCGGCAAGGGCACATCGGCGCCGGCTGCCGTTCGGGGTCGAGGCGGAAGAGGAGGACGCGGAACCCTTAACACGACTCTCCGATCGGCTCCTCGAGAACAGCGCGGCGGCCGTTGCGCGCCAGGAAGGCCGATCGCCGTCCCGACGTGGCCGCACAGGCGCCATGGCCGTTGCCGAGCGCAGTCCTCCACCGCTCCGGCCCCGACGAACGGAGATAACTCGGGCGCAGCCGGAAGGGATCGTGACCGCCGCAGAAGCCGAGCGCACCGAAGCGCGCCGGACACGTGCGAAGCCGATTCCCGCCTGGAGCGTGCCCCGACCAGGCCGGGGCACGCTGATCGCAGCGGGCGTCGCTGCAGCTCTGCTCCTTGCTGGATGGGCGGCGCTCCGGGTCGCTGCGCCTGACCTCAGCGCAGAAGGACCTCGTTCGGACGCCAAGATCGGCAAGGATGCTCGGCGCTCGCTTTCGTTCGCGATCCGGGCGAATGAGGTGACGCTGCGCAAGGCGCGCTGGGTTCTCGACGCCGAAGACGTCACGCACCGGGTCGTCCGGCAGAACGGCGCGGCACGGTTTTCGGGCGCTGCGCTGCCGGACGGAGAGCACGCGCTGACCGTGACGGCCGACGGCCGTCTACCCGGTTCCCGCGCCCAGCACAGCTGGAGGTTCACAGTCGATACGTCGCCGCCGCAGGTGCGGCTCGACGAGTCGACGTTGAAGGCACCGGTTTTGCAGCCGATGCGGCTCGCGGGAAGCGTGGACGACGGGGTGGCCGTGACAGTCGGCGGCCGTTCCTTCTGCGTCGACGATGGTCGTTTCTCCTCCGGCTACCCGAGGCCCCCAACTAAGCCGGTCTCTGTGATCGCGACCGACGCCTTCGGCAACCGAACCTAGATGCAGGTACGGGTGCAAC
>JBKJWJ010000052.1:0-3573 GCA_046716905.1 Gaiellaceae bacterium | reverse complement strand
GCGCGGACGGGTTCCCGTGGAGCACCTGGGCAGGGTCGCTCAACCTCTTCGTCTGGCTTGTCGTCTCGGCGTACCTGATCTGGGGCTGCAGCCCGCGGTTCAGGCTGCTCGGCCTCGGAGTGATGCCCCTTGCTGCGGCTCTCCTTGCCGTCTCCTACGCGGCGGGCGGGACGGAGGGCGCAGGTGGGGCCGCCTGGGGCGACGTCGTGCTCGTCCTGCACATCGGCCTGATCCTCGTCTCCTTCGCCGGCTTTACGGTCGCCGGCGGCCTCGCAGCGCTCGAGCTCTGGCAGGAGCGTGTCCTCAAGAGCCACCCCGCCGGGCTCCTGCGCCAGCGGATGCCGTCGCTCGTCGCACTCGACCGCCTCACGGTGAGCACGGTCGGCGTCTCGCTGGCTGCGCTGACGGCAGGGATCATCCCCGGGCTCGCGCGGCTTCCCGACCGGGGACTGGACGTGCTCGTCGCCGGAACCCTGGTGCTCTGGGTCCTCGGGGCTTCGGTGCTCTATCTCCGCGTGCGAGCCGGGCGCCGTGAGCTCGCCGCCGCCCTGGCACTCGGTGGCGTCGCCGCCGTTATCGTTCTCCAACTCGGGCTCCTCTTCGCCCACGTCGCATGAGGCTGCTCCTCGTCGGGACCTCGCACCGGCTCGCGCCCCTCGAAGTCCGCGAGCGCGTTGCGCTCGACCACGACGGCGAAGCGGCACTTGCCCGCCGGATCGGTGAGGGCGGTGAGGCCGTCTGCCTCTCGACCTGCAACCGCACGGAGCTGTACCTCGCCGCCGCCGACACCGACGCGGCCGGCGATCGCGCGACTGCAGCGCTCGCGGATCTCGCGGGCGTCCCGCGCACGGAGTTGGAGCCGTACCTCTACCGGCTCGAGCAAGACGCCGCCGCGACCCATCTCTTCCGAGTGGCCGGCGGCCTCGACTCCCTCGTGCCCGGGGAGGGCGAGATCCAGGGACAGGTTCGCTCGGCCTACGAGCGGGGCGCCGTCGGGCCATTGCTCGACCGCCTTTTCCGCCATGCGCTCCACACGGGCAAGCGGGTGCGCACGGAGACCGCGATCAGCGAGAGCCCGGCGTCCGTCGCCTCGGCTGCCGCTGCCCTCGCCGCTCAGGTGTTCGGCGACCTCGCGAACCGAAGGATCCTCGTGATCGGCGCTGGCAAGATCGGGGACCTTGCCGCGCGCAACCTCGTCGGCCGCGGAGCGCAGCTCTCATTTGTCGCGAATCGAACGGTCGACCGGGCCTCGTCGCTGGCGGAGCGTTTCGGGGCATCCGCGCTGCCACTCGAGAGCGTCGAGCAGGAGCTGGCGGGCGCCGACATCGTCGTCTCGTCGACGAGCGCGCGCGGGCAGATCCTCGCGGCCGACCAGGTTCGGCGAGCCCTGCCGGCGCGGAAAGGCCGTCCAATGCTGCTCGTCGATCTCGCCGTGCCTCGCGACCTCGACCCCGCGATCAAGGAGTTGCCCGGCTGCTTCCTCTATGACATCGACGACCTCCAGGGCGTCGTCGAGGAAAGTCTCTCCGGGCGCCGCGGCGAGGCGATTCGCGCCGAGTCGATCGTGGCCGCCGAAGGGGATCGATTCCGCGAGTGGCTGGGGTCGCGCGACATCGTTCCCGCGATCTCCTCGCTTCGCGAACGGGCGGAGGCGATCCGGCGCGGAGAGCTGGCGAAGGCGAGCCCGCGCCTCGCGGGTTTGTCGGAACCCGAGCGGAACGCCGTCGAGTCGCTGACCAACCAGATCGTCAACAAGCTCCTCCACCAGCCGATCATGCGGCTGAAGGAAGCCGGCCTTGGCGAGGAGGACGAGCGCCGTGCTCCTCAGAGTCGGCTCGAGGGGTAGCCGCCTCGCGCTGACCCAGGCCGAGCTCGCCGTCGAGAGCCTGCGGCGGCCCGGTCTCGAGTTCGCGCTGATGCCGGTCACGACCGCCGGCGACCGCGACCGGTCCAGCCCGTTCGGCGAGATCGGAGCGCGCGGCGTCTTCGTGAAGGAACTGGAGGAGGCGTTGCTCGAAGGCCGGATCGACGTCGCCGTCCACTCGGCAAAGGACATGACCTCGACGGACACCGACGGCCTCGCGGTGGGCGCCTATCTGGAGCGGGAGGATCCCCGGGACGCGCTTTGCGGAGCTGACTCGGTGGAACCGGGCATGCGCATCGGCACTGCCTCCGCCCGGCGGCGTGCCCAGCTCCTCGCGCTGCAGCCGGACGTCTCCATCGAGCCCCTGCGCGGGAACATCGACACGCGGCTCAGGAAGCGAGGGGAGCGCGGACTCGATGCGGTCGTCTTGGCGGCCTGCGGTCTCGACCGGCTCGGGCTCGGACGCGAGATCGGCCTTCGATTCGATCCGGACGATCTCCTCCCGGAGGCCGGCCAGGGCGCACTCGCGCTCCAGGTTCGGGCCGGCGAGGAGCAGCTCGTCGCGCAGGCCGACCATGGAGAGACGAGGCGCCGCGTGCAGGCTGAGCGGGCGTGTGTCGCCACGATCGGCGGCGGCTGTCTCGCCCCGGTCGCGGCGCACCACGACGGCTCTGTGCTGGTGGCACTCGTGGCTGCCGAGGATGGGAGCTGGATCGAGCGTCGGACGGGGGACGATCCCACGGCGCTCGGCCGCGAGTTGCTCGCCCTCGTGCCGTGAAGGTTCTTCTGACCCGGCCGGCGGGCCGGAACGACGAGCTGGCCGACAGGCTTCGTGCAGCGGGCCTCGAGGTCGAGTGCGAACCGCTGATCGCGCTGGAGCCGATCGGCCACGAACCGATCGACCTCGAAGGCTACGACTGGCTGCTGCTGACGAGCGCGACCGGCGCGAAGGAGCTCCGGCGCCGTGCGCGAGGTCATCCGAAGCGGGTTGCGGCGATCGGCCAGGCGACGGCGGAGGCGTACGGAAGAGTCGACCTCGTGCCACGGGTCTCGACACAGGAGGGATTGTTGGCGGAGCTCCCCCGGCCGGTGGGCCGGGTTCTCTTCGCGGGCGCTGAAGGTGCTCGCCGGTTGCTCGTCGAGGAACTTGACGCCGACTTCGTACCGCTCTATCGGACGCGCGAGCTCCGCCCCGACAAGCCGCTCGATCACGACCTCGTCGTACTTGCGTCTCCGTCCGCAGCCCGGGCCTATGAGACGCTCGAGCTCCGCAAGCCGGCCGTCTCGATCGGGCCGGAGACGACCGCGGTCACCGAGGAGCTGGGCCTGCGCGTGCTCCAGGAAGCCCGCACGCAGGACGTGCAGGGTCTCACCGACGCGATCCTGAAGGCGACGCGTTAGCGTCTGCTCGTGGTCATTACGTTCCTAACCGACTTCGGAGTCGAGGACGATTTCGCAGGCACCTGCCACGGGGTCATCAAGCGAATCGCTCCGGAGGCGGACGTGATTCACATCACCCACGGAATCGACGCTACGCGGATTCTCCAGGGCGCTGTGATCCTGGCGAACACGCTGCCGTACATGCCGGTCGGCATTCACCTTGCGATCGTCGACCCAGAGGTCGGGAGCCGCCGCCGGGCACTGGTCGTCCGCACAGAGGACGGGCGACTGCTCGTGGGGCCGGACAACGGTCTGCTCGTGCCGGCGGC
>JBKJWJ010000051.1:0-2962 GCA_046716905.1 Gaiellaceae bacterium | reverse complement strand
CCCTTCGCGGGGGCGTTCGCCACGACCCCTCCGCGGCCTGCCCGCCTCGGCCAGCCGTTTGCGCTTGGCCGCGTCAACGGCTGCGTCCCGACGCAGCTCGGCCGCGTCGCGCTCCTTCTTGCCACGCTCGATTCTCAGGGCGAGGAGCGCCAGCGCGCCGCCTGCGACCGCGAGCGCGAGAACCGTCGCCAGCGCGATCTTCCGCCATGGCAGCGGGGGCACGACGGTATCGCGGGGGGGCGTCCACAGGCCCAGCCACGCGCCGAGCTTCCCGAATGGTCCGAGGCCGTCGCGCCGACCCAGCGGTCCTCAGCTCGGGCCGTCGCCCGCGCGCTCGGCCCGCGCCTCGGCCACGGTCTTCTCGCCACGCCCGAGCACCCCCTGGACCTTCCAGCGGGAGTCCGCCTTGGCCGGCCAGAGGAGCCAGAGCACAACTCCGATCACGTTCAGGAGCAGGCCAGACGCCAGACCGACCTTCTCGCCGTACCCCTTCCTGTCGGACAAGAACGAGGCGACGATCGCCGACCCGAGCCAGGCGAACGTGAGGTAGAGCGCCGTCGCGCCAAGGAGGGCGAAAACCGTCATCCGCCTAGGTACGCCTTCTGCACCTCGGGATTCTCGAGCAGCGCGTCCGAGTCGTCCGCCACGGCCACCGTCCCGGTCTCGAACACGTAGCCCCGCTGTGAGACGTCGAGCGCGTACGTCGCGTTCTGCTCCACGAGCAGGATCGTGGTCCCCTGCCGGTTGATCTCGGCGATCGTCTCATAGATCCGCTCCACCAGAACGGGCGCGATGCCCGTCGACGGCTCGTCGAGGAGGAGCAGTTTCGGCTCCGCCATGAGAGCCCTTCCGATCGCGAGCATCTGCTGCTCGCCCCCCGACATGGTGCCGGCCTTCTGGCGCTCGCGCTCCTCAAGCCTCGGGAAGAGCTCGTACACCCGGTTCATGTCCTCCTCCACGCGCCCGTCGCGGCGCAGGTAGGCGCCAAGCTCGAGGTTCTCCTTCACCGACATCCGCGGGAAGCAGTGGCGGCCCTCGGGTGACTGGGCAATACCGAGGCGGGTGATGTCCTGCGGCGGGGTCTCGCCTATTTCGCGGCCATCGAACTTGATCGAGCCCTCGCGCGGGGGCGTCAGCCCGGAGATCGAGCGCAGGGTGGTGGACTTCCCGGCGCCGTTGGAGCCGATGAGGGTTACGACCTCCCCTTCGTTCACCTCAATCGAAATGCCCTTCAGCGCCTCGATGTTCCCGTAGAAGGTGTGTACGTCGGTGAGCTCGAGCAGGGCCAAGATCAGGCCTTCGTTCCGAGATACGCCTCGATGACACGCTTGTCGCCGCGGACCTCCTTGGGCAGGCCTTCGGCGATCTTCTCGCCATGGTCGAGGACCGTGATGCGCTCCGAGACCTCCATCACGACCCGCATGTCGTGCTCGATCAGGAGGATCGTGAGCCCGCGGTCGTCGCGCAGCTGCCGCATGAAGCCCGTGAGCTGCGCCGACTCCTGCGGGTTCATGCCGGCCGTCGGCTCGTCCAGGAGGAGCAGCTTGGGGTCCGAGGCGAGTGCGCGGGCGATCTCCAGCCGCCGCTGATCCCCGTACGAGAGGTTGATCGACATCTCCTCGAACACGTCGGGCTTCAGGCCGACGTAGGACAGCACCTCGCGACCTTTTTCGGTCACCTCTCGCTCCTCGCGTCGCGTGCGCGGCGTGTGCAGGATCGAGCCGAAGAGACCCGCCTTCGTGCGTGCATGCTGGCTGACCAGCACGTTCTCGAGCGCCGACATCGTCGCGAACAGACGAATGTTCTGGAAGGTGCGCGCCATCCCCAGCGCCATGATGACGTCCGGCCGCTTGCCGGTCACGTCCTTGCCGTCGAACCGGATACGGCCGGCGTTGGGCTTGTAAAGCCCCGTGAGCATGTTGAAGAAGGTCGTCTTGCCGGCCCCGTTCGGCCCGATGATGGAGACGATCGACCGGCGCGGCACCGAGAATGTGACGCTCTCGCAAGCCACGAGGCCGCCGAAGGCCTTGGTCAACGCCTGCGCCTCGAGCAGCAGGCCCCCTGGGTCCGCTGGCAGCGCGTCGCCGGCCAAGGCGGCGCCCGGCTCGCTCATGCGCGCGCCTCGTAGAGTGTTTCGTCTCCGTCCCCCGCGCCCCCCGTGAGCTCAAGCTTGCGGCGGCGCTCGGGGATCAGGCCCTGCGGTCGCAGCACCATCATGATCACGAGCAGGAAGCCGAAGATGCCGAAGGAGAGCTGCGTGAGGTCGAAGTCGAGCCCGACCTTGGCGGGCAACTCGTTCAGGACATCGGGTATCAGCCGGGTGTTGATAAAGGAGAGGGTGATCGCTCCCAGCACCACCCCCCAGATGCTCCCGAGGCCGCCAAGGATGACCATCGCCAGGATGAAGATCGAGAAGGAGAACGCGAACTGGTCGGCGTTCACGGTGTTCAGGTACGACCCCAGGAAGGCGCCCGACATCCCGCCGAAAGCCGCGCCCACCGCGTACGCCATCAGCTTCGTCCTGACCAGTGGCACGCCCATGCTGACCGCCGCCACCTCGTCCTCCCGCAGCGCGATCCAGGCCCGCCCGAGCCGCGAGTCACGCAGCCGCAGGTTCACGAACAGGGCCACCACCACGAGCCCGAGCGCAGTCCAGTACCACGGCCGCAGGTTGAGCGAGGTGAACGGGTCAGTGAACGGGAGGTCGATCTTGTCGACCGGCGTGATGCCCTGGCGCCCCGCCGTCAACGTGTAGTCGCCGATCTTGAGCTCATCGCCGTTGATCGCGATGCGACCGATGATCTCTCCGAACGCCAGTGTGACGATCGCGATGTAGTCGCCGCGTAGGCGCAGCGTCGGAAGCCCGATGAGCATCCCGGCGATCGTCGTCGCGATGATCGCCAGCGGGACGATGAGCAGGAAGTTCAGGTGGATGCCCGGCAGCTGCGCGGCGACGCCGGTG
>JBKJWJ010000050.1:0-4294 GCA_046716905.1 Gaiellaceae bacterium | reverse complement strand
GGTGCGGCGACGCTGAGTGCCGTGAAGGCCACGGCCGTCATTGCGGCCAGAACTATTGCGATCACCAACCTCTTCATTCAGCCCCTCCTTCGTTGACGGTCAATTCCTCGAGTGAGCCCGCCAGCTGCAGACTCCGCCGCAGAAACTGGCGCGTGCGCTCCTCCCTCGGGTTAGAGAGTACGTCGGATGGACGACCCTCCTCGATGATGCGGCCCTCGTCCATGAAGACGAGCCTGTCACCGACCTCCCGGGCGAACTGCATCTCGTGGGTGACGACCACCATCGTCATGCCGCTTGCGGCCAGATCACGCATGACAACGAGGACCTCGCCGACGAGCTCGGGATCGAGCGCAGAGGTGACCTCGTCGAAGAGCATCACGTGCGGCTCCATCATCAGCGCGCGCGCGATCGCCACCCGCTGCTGCTGCCCGCCCGAGAGCTGGTGCGGATAGCTCTCCGCCTTCTCCTCCAGGCCGACCCGGCCGAGCAGCTCACGGCCGCGCTTCGTCGCATCTTTCCGCGGAACCTTCTTCACGCGGCGCGCCGCCAGGGTGACGTTGTCGATCGCCTTCAGGTGTGGAAAGAGATTGAACTGCTGGAAGACGATGCCGATGCGCTGCCGGATCGCGCTCGCATTGGCGCCCTTCCGAGTGATCTCCTCTCCCTCGAAGAAGACCCGACCTCCCTGGATCGGCTCGAGGAGGTTGATGCAGCGGAGAAGCGTGCTCTTGCCGCTGCCACTCGGCCCGATGACGACGAGCACCTGCCGGTCGTCGACAGCAAGGTTGACGTCGTCGAGCACGACGTTGTCGCCGAAGCGCTTGTGAACGCTCTCGAGGCGCACCACCGGCTCGGTCGCCGGCTGTTCCGCTGTCGCTCGAGCAGTACCTTCCATCGCCATCGTCAACCGCTTATAGACATTTCGGGGGGCGTGTTCAAGACGTTGTGTTAGCGGTTGCTTCAGGTCCGCTCACGAACGCCTTTGCAGGTTGGACCGATTTGGTAGCGTCGCGCCAGATGGCGAATTCCGGCGAGTCGATCCTCTGCCCTCACTGCAGGAAGACCTTCGGTGGGAGCCTCCTCGGCCTCGGAACAGCGCGGGCCGGCTACAAGTGCTCGCACTGCAAGCTCTTCGTGCCGATCGCGCGCACCGACGAGCCGCAGACCCAGAACGCCGCAGCGTAGAACCTGGACGGAGCGCAGCGCTAGCTGCAGTCTCGAAGACCTTGTGCTTCTGGCAGGGTCTCCAGCCGCTTCAGCGTGCTGTTCTCGATCTGCCGGATCCGCTCGCGGGTGACGCCGAATGCGCGGCCGACCTCTTCGAGCGTGAAGGGCTGGGTTCCGAGCAGGCCGTAGCGCAGCTCGATGACCTTGCGCTCGCGGTCGGGTAGTGAGTCAAGGGCCCGCTGCACGTCCTCCCGCCGGAGAGTCAGCGACGCGGTGTCGTACGGCGATTCCGCCCCCTCGTCCTCGACGAAATCACCGAGCTCGGAGTCCTCCTCCTCGCCGATCGGCTTCTCGAGCGAGATCGGTAGCTGCGACATCCGCAGGATCTCGCGCACCTCCTCCGTCGTGATCTCGAGCTCCTCGGCGATCTCCTCCGGCTGCGGCTCCCGCCCCAGCCGCTGGACAAGCTGCCGCTCGATGTGGACGACCTTGTTCAGCTTCTCGACCATGTGCACCGGGATGCGAATCGTCCGGGCCTTGTCCGCAATTGCCCTGGTCACCGCCTGCCGGATCCACCAGGTCGCGTAGGTCGAGAACTTGAACCCCTTGCGGTAGTCGAACTTCTCGACTGCGCGGATCAGGCCGAGCGAGCCCTCCTGGATCAGGTCGAGAAAGGACAGGCCGCGGCCGAGATAACCCTTCGCGATCGAAACCACGAGGCGGAGGTTCGCCTCGATCATCTGGGTCTTCGCGGACATGTCGCCGCGCTCAATCCGCTTGGCGAGGTAGATCTCCTGATCTGCAGTGAGCAGCGGAACCTTGCCGATCTCGCGCAGGTAGAGGCGCAGCGAGTCGAGCGACGGCTCGACGGTCAGGTCGAGCTTGGGCGTCTTGGCGTTGTCCTTGTCGTCGCCCGCGAGTGCGGGCTGCTCGTGCGGCGGGTGCTTGTGCTGCTCGCCCTCGACGAGCTCCACCGAGTGGTCGATCAGGTTGGTGTAGAAGTCTTCGACCTGCTCCTTCGTCAGCTCGACTTCCTCGAGGGCCGAAACGATCTCGTCGTAGGTGAGGAACCCCCTCTCCTGTCCATCCTGGACGAGCTTGTGGAGCTCTTCGACGTCGGGGAGCGAGATGTCGACCGTGAGCAATGGAACCTCGGCTTTCTTCGTGTTTGGACGGGGTTCGACCTACACACGCGAGAGCCGGATGGTGGCCCGGCTCCCCTCCGGCTGCTCGAATATACAACGGTCTTCCACAGGTACCAACATTTCTTCACCGCCTGTGGAAAGTGTCATTCGGCGCGAATTTCACCCACGATCTCGCCCCTACTGTTCGCGATCCGGTCGACCTCGAGCGCCGTCACCGGCTGCCCGAGCCGGCCGAGGAACTCCGCAAGGGCGGGGCCTACTGCGCGCGCCGATCCGTCGTCGACCTTGAGCGCGACGCCAGTGCCGTCGGGCCCGGCGGCACACATCAGCCCTTCGGCACCGCCTTTTGCGATCCAGCCCGGAAGGGTCTCCATCACCACGGTGTCGGGCGCGCCGGGTCCGCGGATCAGCTGCGGGTGCGCGCGCATGGCGACTCCGACCCGGGGACCCGCGTCGAGCGCGGAGAACTGCGAGAACGCGTAGGCCATCCGCTCGAGCGGAAGGACGTAGGTGATGACGCCGCAGCCATCGACGGCCGTGCGAATCTCGCTTTCGGAGACGCCGGTGGCGGCGGCGACCTCCTCCAGCATCGCGCGCTGGCAGGGATGGTCGGGAAGCCGGTAGCCCCGCGAGTCCCAGTCCCGCGCGCGGCAGAGCGCCAGGAAGCCGGCGTGCTTGCCCGAGCAGTTGTGCTGGATCGGCTCAGGCGGGTCGCCTTCCGGCCCGCACTCGAGCTCGTCCTCCTGCGCCGGCGTCTTGGCGAGAAGGGAGCGGACGGCTCCGATCTGCTGCGGGTGGCCGAGGTGGGACGCGCAGACGATCGCAAGCTCGCGGTCGTCCAGATCCGGCCGTGCTCGGGCAAGGGGCAGCGCCTGGATGGGCTTTGCCGACGAGCGGAAATACGAAAGGAGACCTCCGTCGCCCGCCTCGGCCACGACCGCGCCGTCACGGACGGCAACTGCATGCGCGATATGGCGCGACTCGACAGTCGACCCGCGGCGGACGGCTACCGTGATCGTCTCAGTCATGACTGAGACGATAAGTGCCTGAGTTCCCCGAGATGGAGGCTTGGCGCCGCCAGCTGAACGATCCTGTCTCCGCCTTCCCGATCGTGAAGGCCGGTCCCGCGCACATTGCGACGCTGAAGACCTACGACCCGCCCCTAGCAGCGCTTGCCGGACGGAAGCTCAGAGGTGTCGAGCGCCGCGCCAAGCGGCTCCTGATGCCGACGGACGACGGCGAGCTCGTCCTCCTCTTCCACCTGATGACGGCCGGACGGCTCAAGTTCCTCCGAGCCGGTGAAAAGGGGCCGAAGACACCCGCTTTCCGGCTCGAGTTCGAGGGCGGCGCGCTGCTCGTGCTCACCGAGGCCGGCGCCAAGAAGCGCGCCGGGGTGTGGCTCTTGACGCCGGCGGCAGCCGAGACCGAGGTTGCCCACCTCGGACCGGAGGCCTACGGCATCGGCGCCGCACGGCTCGCGGAGATCTGCGCGGCGGAGTCGCGGCGCCTGCACTCGATGCTCCGCGACCAGCGGGCGATCGCCGGGATCGGGCGGGCCTGGGCGAACGAGATCCTCCACCACGCAGGCCTTTCCCCCTACGCGCTGACCCGGGATCTCGGCTCCGATGAGGTGCAGCGGCTCGCCGACGCGATCGACGCGGGGCTCTCCCGCGGCCTCGAGCTGCGTGAGCGCGGAGCGAACGACCAGAAGACGTACCGAGTCCACAGGAAGCTCGGCGAGCCCTGCCATGTCTGCGAGACGCCGATCGCGCGGGTCGACTTCGAGGAGCACACGATCTTCTACTGCCCGACCTGCCAGACGGGCGGGCGAACCCTCAAGGACCGAAGGCTCTCGCGGCTACTGCGGTAGACGGACGACGAGGCGATCGCCGGCGAGCTCGACCTCGGCCCCCATCGCCTTCAGCACCTTGGCGCCGACGGCAGCGCCGAAGTCCTTGAGGTCTTCGCCGAGGACGATCGCG
>JBKJWJ010000049.1:0-3796 GCA_046716905.1 Gaiellaceae bacterium | reverse complement strand
GAGGAGATCTTCGTGATCCTCGAGGGCGACGGGACACTCGAGCTCGTCCCGAGCCCGAGATCCCGGGACCGGGGCAACGAGGAGCAACACGTTCCGGTGCGGGCGGGGCATGTCGTCGCGAGGCCGGCCGGAACCCAGATCTCCCATGCGTTCCGCGGCGGCGAGCACGGAATGAAGCTCCTGATGTACGGCTGGCGCGACACGAACGACATCACCTACTACCCGCGCTCGAACAAGATCGGCTTCCGCGGTGTCGGCCTGATAACCCGCCTCGAGCCGCTCGACTACTGGGACGGCGAGGAAGAGCCCGGCTAATCCGGCCGCGTCCCGGGGTCAGACCCCAGGACGTGGCTAGATGGGCGCGCCGAAGAGCCCGAACCAGACGGAGATGTCGGGCTCGATCGGAAGCTCCTTCTCCATCTTCGCCTTCAGCTCCAGCTCCTCCGCGTTGTCGCGGTCTCGCTCGCCGACCGGGACGAAGGGCCAGAACGCCCCGCGCTTGTAGCCGTAGATCCAGTAGACCGGCTTCGCGCCCTGGAACTTGAAGACCGCCGCGAGGAGCTGCGGCCCGAACCCGCGGTCGGCGAGCTCCGACCCGACGAGGTGGACGGTCGTGACGAGATCCTCGAACTGCTCGTCTCGCACGACGAGCCACTCGAAGCCGAAGTCGTCGGTTGTCCGCTCGATACGCGAGTCGGACTCTCGGGCAGCGAGCTCGAGGAGCTCCTGCATCTCGTTCTCGGCCCGGACGAACTCGGCCGCCGAGAGCGGCTTGAAGACGATCGCGGCCGAGCCGGCAGGCTTGAGACCGAGCTCGATCTCGAGCGTGACAGCCGCGGCCGGCAACGCGAAGAGCGCCTCGCGCTTCGCCTCCTTCAGGCCCTTCCGCCCGAACAGGACGTCCCTGATCCCCAGGGCTACGGCCCTTGGTTACAGGTCAACAGGCCGGCCCATCTCGCGGGAGATCGTCGCGAGCCGGGCGAGCCGTTTCTCGAGCGGCGGGTGGGTCATGAAGAACTCCGCGAACGACGACTTCACGTTCGTCGGCACGATAAAGAAGGCGTTCATGCCCTGCACCTCGCGGAGGTCGCGCTGGGGGATCTGGGCGATCTGGCCTGCGATCTTCTGCAGGGCGGACATCAGGTTCTCCGGCGCGCCCGTGATCAAGACGGCACCGCGGTCGGCCGCGTACTCGCGGTACCTGGAGATCATCAGGATCAGCACGTAGCTGATCACGTAGGTGACCATCGAGACAACGAACATGATCAGCCAGATCGGCGGGCCACCCGAGCGGTCACGGCCACCGCCCATCATCCCGCCCCAGAGCCCCATCCGCATCAGCATCGCCGCGACCATCGCGAAGAAGCTCGAGATGGTCATGATCGCGACGTCTCTGTTTCCGATGTGGGCGAGCTCGTGGGCCAGCACGCTTTCAACCTCGGGCTTGCTCAAGCGGTACCAGAGGCCCTCGGTGACGGCGACGACGGAGTTTTTGGGGTTCCGCCCGGTGGCAAACGCGTTCGGCACGTCGGTCGGGACGACGGCGATCCGCGGCTTCGGCAGGTCTGCCATCGCGCAGAGCCGCTCGACCATGTCGTGGAGCTCCGGCGCCTCGTCGCGGTCGACCACCTTCGCGCGGGAGGCCTTGAGCGCGATCTTGTCCGACGTGTAGTACTGCAGGAGCGCGAGGCCGCCCATGAACAGGATGATCAGGAAGAACGGCGCCTCGATGACGTTGATGAGCACCACGAAGAAGGCCACGTAGAGGGCCCCGAGGAGGAACATCGTCAGGACCATGCGGGCCGACAGCCCGAAATCCCGTCCGTACGCTCTGCGTTTCATCGTCCTCAGTGTAGTGCTGGCCCTTTGGGCTACCGCGGCCCTGCCTCAGACGGCGGCGGCACAACGGCTCCGCGTCGTCGTCGTCCCCGAGCTGACGACCGGCGACCTCGCAGCGCTCGAGGACCGCGGCGCGATCGGGCTACTCGTGCCGGACGCGGGACCGAAGACGAACGCTGCCCGCGCCAGGGCCGGCCTGGAGCGCGGTGCGGTTCGGAACTCGATCCTGGGTGGTCTGCCCGGAGGCCGAACGCTGCTCGAGGTAGACACGGCGACGACGGTCCCGGTCGGTCCTGCCATCGTCGTGGGACTCCCACGCGGGGGCGAGCAACCGAACGACCGCCGGTACCCGATCGCTGTCTTGGGCCGCGGTTACCGCGGCGTGCTCACGTCGGAGTCGACGCGGATCCCGGGCCTCGTGTCGATCGTGGACGTCGCCCCGACCGCGCTCGGCGAGGAGGGCGCACTCGGCTCAACGCCTGACGCCGACGCAACCGGAGAACTGCGCGACCTCGATGAGCAGATCAGGTCGAATCGCGGCGCCAAGGCGACAGTGCTGCTCCTCTCGCTGGCCTTGCTCGTCGCAGTCGCCGTGTTCGTCCCCTCCGCGGTGCTGCCGGCGTTCGCCGCCGTCCTCCTGGCGAATCTCCTGGCCGGTGCCGTCGGCTCGACGGAGGTCTGGGTGGACGCCCTCATCGTCGCTCTCGCCGTTGCCGCCTCCCTCACACTCGCCCGCGCCGGCCCACTCGTCCACGGGCTCCTGATGGCCGGCGTCCTTGGCGCGTACCTCGTGGCGATGGTGGCGGACGAGCGCTGGGTCGCGCTCTCACCGCTCGGGCCGACGCAGAACGCGCGCTTCTACGGGTTGTCCAATTTGCTCGCGACGCTGCTGCTCGTTCCCGCTCTCGCGGGGGCGGTTCTCCTCGGACGAAAGCTCGGCATCTGGACGTTCGTCGGCGTCGCGGCGCTCTCGCTCGTGGTGATCGGAGGCAGCTCGTTCGGCGCGGACGGTGGCGGCGCGATCGTCCTGCTCGCGGCGTTCGTGTTGCTCGCCATCTTCGAGCACGGCCTCAGCCGGAACCTTGCGATCGGTGCCGGCGTGATTCTCGTCATCCTCGCTCTTGCCCTGGTCGTCGGCGGCTCGAGCCATGTGACCGATGCCCTCTCGGACGGGCCGGTCGGGCTCGCGGAGGATTTCGCCCGGCGGCTCCAGCTCTCCTTCGAGCGTGCGACCGGCGGGATTGGCGTGACGCTGCTCGTCTTCGGCGGGATCGCCGTGTTCGCGGTCATGGCGCTGCTGGAACGCCGCCCTCTGCTCCGCGCGCTGCTTCTGGCAATCGGCGTCTCCTTGCTCGTGAACGACTCGCCGAACGACGTCGTCGTCGCGGGGTTCGCGTGCTACCTGGCGCTCAGCAGCGCGCCGGGGCTCGGCGAACCAGGGACCGGACGAGCGACGCAGGCCCCTCCGGAACCGAGAGAGCAAACCGCCCAGCCCGCGTCGCCGTGAGCCCCGTCATCCCGCCGGCCGCGCGCCTGACGCACACCGAGCCCGACTTCACCCGCAAATAGCGCGTGTAGCGAACCTTCAACCGGTACGACCCGGCGACCGGCACCCGGCCTTCGATGCCGGCGTGATCCAGCCGGGTCACCACAGGGGCTCCGGGCCCCGTGATGATCGACTCCGGCCTGGAGACCTCGTAGATCGCGAGCTGTGGACTGCGGAAGGCCTCACGAAGCCCGGAGGAGCCGGACCGAAGCAGCGCCGCCTCGCGTTCCTCGCCCTTCTGGCCCAGACGAGTCGACGGGAGCACGACGAAGCGCACGCCCATACCTCGCAGCCACTCTCGGTAGGCGGCCGCCGCAAGGGGCTTCTCGTAGAAGAGCTCATTTCGTGCGATGTCGATCTGCCGGTACCAGCCGCGAGCGAGCGGGACTCCGGCCCGGGGTAGCCAGTACG
>JBKJWJ010000048.1:0-4638 GCA_046716905.1 Gaiellaceae bacterium | reverse complement strand
GCCCCGGCCGTCCCTGCGCAGTAAGCGCGTTTCCGAGTTGCTGGAGGGCAAGGAGGCCGAACACCCCGATGACGAGGATGCGGAGATCGTCGACCGCCCCGGCGAACTCCGAGCCGAACATCGTCGTGCACAAGAACGGGGCGAACACGACGGCGCCCACGACGAGCGGCGCCGTCAGCACGACGCCGGCGCGGAACCCCTTGGCCGCTCGCCGGCGCGCCTCCTCGCGATCGGCCCGGACGAGGAAGGGGCGCTGCACCAGCACGAGTACGGTTGGGACGTAGAAGAGCACCTCGCTCCAGGCGACGGCGATGCTGTAGAGGCCCAGCTCCCTGGAGCCGGCTATGGCGCCCACGAACCACTGGTCGGCCCTGTAGTTGCCGGACATCATCACGCGGCCGAGATGGCTGCGGATCCCGAAGGAGAGGGCACGGCGCGCGAGTGAGAGGTCGGGCCTCCCGAAGCCGTCGAGCCGCCGTCCGACGTACCAGACGAGGAGGATCGTCGCGGCCGTGTGCGCTGCGATCCAAAGCGCGAAGGCAGAGGTGACCGACAGCGTGCCGGTCAGGGCCATCGCGACATTGCCGACGAACGCGATCGCGGGTGACAGGAACCAGGTGACGTTCGTGATCCCGAATCCGAAGCCGCCGCGAATGAGGAAGTTGAGATAGGTCTGCAACACGAGGCCGGGGATCGCGGCCAGCGCGAGCCAGCGGAGTCCCTCGCTCGTATCGCCGCCGATCCCGGGAAAGAGCTCGAAAAGTGGCAGCAGCACCGCGACGGCGAGGCCTCCGAACAGCGCGGCGAGAATCAGCGAGTTCGAAGCGAGCGCCGGGCGGCGGGTAGCGTCCGTGCCGGCCAAGTTGACATTCGCTTCATCGACGCCCAGGACAGCGAGCTGAGAGCTCAGAGTGGCGATCGCAGTCAGCAGCGCAATCTCGCCACGACCCTCCGGTCCGAGCGAACGGGCGACCACGAGGATGCTCCCGAACGACAGGGCGGCGACGGCCAGCCGCGTCCCGTACGTGGCGAGGGCCGCCGTCGCGAATCGGGGGGGAGGGGCGGCGGATTTTTGGCTGCTGGTTACCATTCGTCCACGTTCGTTCATGACAGACGAGTCTCCTCGCGGGGCGCTTGGCAAGAAAAGCGGCGGCGAAGGCGAAAGGCGCAGACGTGAAGGAAACTGGTTTCGTATCGCTGGCCAAGCGCTGGTGGTGGTTCCTCCTCGCAGGAGCCCTGATTGCAGGCGGCTTCGCCTACGCCGGGGCCGCGCGCCTGACCCCCACGTACGAGGCCGAAGTGCAGCTGCTCACCGGGCCGATCAACACCGACTTCGGCACGCTTCGGGCCGCGGGGGAGCTCGCTCGGACCTACTCCGAGCTGGCGACGAGCCGGCCGGTCGTCGACGGGACCATCCGGTCGCTGCGCCTGCAGCAGACGAGGGAAGAGCTGCGCGAGTCCATCACGGCGACCGCGAACGAAGTCACACGCATCGTCACGATCCGGGTACGCGACGAGGATCCGAAACGGGCCGCGCAGATCGCGAATCGGCTTGCGGAGGAGCTGTCGAGACTGTCGAAGAAGGTTCCGCAGCAGGAGACCGAGGCGATTGACGTGCTGATGGCGCAGGACGAGATCGTGACGCTACCGGAGGGTTTTCAGGAGCGCGTGCGTTCGGCGGCCCGGAAAGCTCTCGGCCAGCCGCTTGCGGGACAGCTCCTCGTGGTGGACCCCGCAGATCCCCCGATCGAGCCGGTCGCCCCGCAGAAGACGCTGTTGACGCTCCTCGCCGCCTTTGCGGGCCTGCTTCTTGCGGGACTGGTCGTCCTCCTCCGCGAGTACCCGGGCCGTGGGCTCGAGAGTGACCAGGCCCTTGCCGAGATCGCCCGGGTTCCTCTGCTCGGATCGGTGAACGGACGGCGTCCCACGCGGAACCAGCCGCTCGAGGTGGAGTCAGGACGCGATTCGGTGCACGCCGACTCCTACCGTGTCCTCGCGGCAAAGATGGGCTTCACAGATTCCGAGCGACCGATCCGAAGCGTCGTCGTGATCGGCTCCGAGGGGGCGAGCGGGAGCGGCGCGCTCGCAGCGAACCTCGCAGCCGTGCTCGCCGAGGCGGCGAGGGTGACCCTCGTCGACGCGAATGCCAGCGACTGCGAGATCACGAAGGTGCTCGGGCTCGACGGTCAGCCGGGGTACAGCGACCTTCTGTCTACGGACGGCGACGACGTCGGCATCGAGGGCAGGCTCGACGGCGTGCTGGTGCACCGAAACGAGCGCTTCGACGTTGTGCCGTGCGGCGCAGCCGGCGGGCAGACGCCTTTCGACCTCGGACGCGCACGCGCGGTGCTGGAGGGGCTCTTCGCGACTTCGGATTTCGTCGTCCTCAACACACCGCCGGTGAACCGCTCACCGAGCAGCCTCATCTGGGCGCAGGCGGCCGACGCCACCGTCCTCGTTGTCGACAGTCGCAAAACGACGCGGCAGGCGGTCACCGAGTCCGTCCAGAGCTTCTCGCTGGTGGGGGCGAACCTCATCGGGACTGTCTGGCGTCAGGGCCGCCGCGGCGGCGGGTTTCTGCCTTTCGGGCGATAAACCCGGTCATCCTGCCCGCCCGCGCAGCCCCGGCCAATCCGTCTGGCCTTCCGTCTAGTAGACAGGATTCGGCACTTTTGAAACCCTTAGCTCTTGGAAGTTCCCTACGCGGTCGGGGTTTCTCTGTGAAGTCACGCACGGTCTTTGGAGGGCGCGCAGCGGTTGTCGCCGCATGCGCAGCGATCTTCGTAGCACTCGGAGGAGTGCTTCCGGCAAACGCTGGTCCGGGGGACGTCGGTAACCAGGGCCCGCACTTCTCGGGAACCGGCACCGCGGTGACAGGAGCGAAGCCGGAGAGCAAGCTCTGGTGGAACGACGGCTCCTGGTGGTCTGTGATGTGGGACGAGGTTCAGAGCGACAATTTCATCTACAAGCTCGACGACGCGGCACAGACTTGGGTCAACACGGGCGTCGTCGTCGACAATCGCTCGGGGACCCGCGCCGACGTCCTCTGGGACGGGACGAAGCTCTTCGTCGCGTCCCACCCGTACGCCAACCACGCGCAGAAGTCGGCGCTCGGCGCGCGCCTCTATCGCTACAGCTACGACGTCACGACCGACCGCTACACGCTCGACTCGGGCTACCCGGTCACGATCAACGGCTGGCGGACCGAGACGATCGCCATCGCGAAGGACTCCACCGGCCGGCTCTGGGCGACCTGGAATCAGGGAACGGACATCATGGTCAACCGGACGCTCACGAGCACCGCCTCCTGGGGTACCCCGTTCGTGCTGCCGGTGACCGGAGCGACCGGGATCACCACCGACGACATCAGCTCGATCATCGCGTTCGGCGGGAACAGCGTCGGGATCATGTGGAGCGACCAGACGAGACAGGAGTTCGGCTTCGCAGTCCACCGCGACGGCACGGGCGTCACGACATGGACGAAGGAGACCCCGCTCACCGGCCCGCTGGCCGGCGACGACCACATCAACCTCAAGGCCGACGCCGGCGGCCGTGTCTATGCCGCCGTCAAGACGAACAAGACGGCGCCCACCGATCCACTCGTCTACCTGCTCGTCCGCCCGCCGGCCGGAGGAGCCTGGGCGAAGCACGTCTACGGATTTTTCGGGGACCGTCACACGCGTCCGATCGTCGTGCTCGACCAGACGCACAACGTCGTGCACATGTTCGCGACCTCGACGGAGACCGGCGGAACCATCTACCGAAAGTCGGTGGAGGCGGACAACATCGCGTTCGAGCCGGGCAAGGGCACGCCGTTCATCCAGGACGCCGCCAGCGCGGACATGAACGATGCGACGTCCACGAAACAGAACATCACGGCGGCGAGCGGTCTCGTTGTGCAGGCTTCCAACGACACGACGGGCTACTACTGGCACAACAAGCTCGCGGTCGCGCCGCTTCCGCTCGAGGCCAATCTCGCCGGCACTCCGACGTCGGGCGGGGTCCCGCTCACCGTCGCGTTCACAGATCTCGCCTCCGGTGAGCCGACGAGCTGGAGTTGGGACTTCGGTGACGGGACGACATCGACGCTCGAGAATCCGACGAAGACGTACACCGCGCCCGGCGTGTACTCCGTCACGCTGCGGGTGGCGGACGCCTTCGGCGGCTCAAGCGAGAAGACGCTCGTTAACTACGTGAACGTGCAGCCGCTGGAGGCGATCTTCAGTGGCACGCCTACCACGGGCGCGGCGCCTCTCGCGGTGGCGTTCACGGACAGTTCGACGGGTGACCCCGTCTCCTGGTTGTGGGACTTCGGCGACGGCACGACGTCGACGGGGCAGAACCCCAGCAAGACCTACGCCGCCCCCGGCACGTACACGGTGCGTCTGACGGTGACCGGCAAGGACGGCGCGACGAACACGCTGACACGGACCGCCTATGTGACTGCGCTGCCGTTGACCGCCGAGTTCACGGGTACACCGCTGACAGGCCCGGCGCCGCTGCCTGTCACCTTCACGGACGCGTCGTACGGCGTGCCCACGAGTTGGGAATGGAGCTTCGGCGACGGCGGAACGTCGACGGCACAGAATCCGACGCATACGTACGCTGCAGCTGGGAAGTACACGGTGACGCTCACCG
>JBKJWJ010000047.1:0-4896 GCA_046716905.1 Gaiellaceae bacterium | reverse complement strand
GGCCGCCGGGGTAGCCGGAATGCCGGTGGTACAGCTTTTCGTCGAGCTTCTTCCCGGTGACGGCGATCTTCTCCGCGTTCACGACGACGACGAAGTCGCCGGTGTCGATGTGAGGCGTGTACTGCGGCTTGTTCTTGCCGCGGATCGTGTCAGCGATGCGCGTGGCGAGACGCCCCAGGGTCTGGCCCTCGGCGTCGATGACGTACCAGCGGCGATCAATCTCGCCCGGCTTTGCGTTCCACGTTTTCTGCATCTCTACGGAAAGGAGGCGGACCGCAGGCCCGCCAGGACGCAAGGATAGCAACGGCGCGGAATCAGGGCTCCTTGCGGTCCTTTCGCCCACCGACCCACGCGGCAAGCGCGATCGCGACGATCAGGAGGGCCGCCGAGACCTCGACGATCGCGCCGGTGATCCCGGCGTGGGCGTAGATCACGAGGAGAGGAGCCACAGGCCCGTGCACGTGTAGAGAACCATGAGCGCAAGCATGGCGTACTGCGTCCGGACCGCTGCCTTCGGGGAAGAGAACAGGGAGATCGCCCGGTCGTGCGCGACCACGAGGCCGAGGACATGGCCGGCCACGAGCACGCCGACCTGGACGTACCAGATTGTGTTCGGCGAGAAGACGTTCACCGCCGGAGAGAAGTCGGCGGTGCCGAAGAGGTCCCAGCCCTTGCCGAAGGGATCGGAGGCGATGACGATCGCCGCCTGGCCCTGATCGACGAGCAGGGTGAAGTAGTGGGCGACCGCGTACGCCAGCGCGATCGGGATCAGGCTCCCAAGGAACGCGCCGGCGAGCGGGCGGTCCGTCTGGCCGATGGCTTTCGCAGCCAGCACGGCGATCGCGTAGATCAGGCCGATTGCCGCCACTGCCACGAGCAGCCCCAGCAGGCTGAGGCCGAATGAGACGAAGTCCGCCTTCGTCGGCGACTCGACGATGTATCTCGATTCCAGCTCGTAGAGCCAGTCCTGCCACCAGGTCGCGCGGCTGAGGCCGTCGAAGGCCACGGAGCCCAGCATCACGGCGACGAACGCGACGGTGCCAGGCCGGGAGTCGCCGGGCGCGAGCGCGGAAAGCGGAGGCCGGACGACGATACGCCGCTCGCCCGCTTCGTCGCGCACGGCGAAGGGCGAGATGCGCGAGAGGAGGCCGAAGTAGACGCCGAACGCCTCGCCGTTCTCCGACCAGGCGCGCCGGCCGTAGATGAGCATGCCGGCCCACGTGATCCAGCTGTAGATGACGATCGCGAGCGCCAGCGTCCGGGGCTCGGCCGAGCGGGGCCACGCCAGCTCGAGAGCCGCGAACGCGAGCAGGAGGATGGCGGCGGGCCACCGGCCGAGTCGCTCCGGGTAGACGGCCGCGGGGTCCCAGCTGCGCCCTGCCTTCTCCCAGGCCCAGGCGACGGCATCTGCCGCCGCGCGCCAGGGATTGAGGACGCTGAAGAGATTGCCGAGCAGCACGACGACCGGCACGAGGCCGAGCCAGAAGACGACGTAGACGAAGACCGGGGCGATGTTGTCGCCGGCGTCAGGCCTGCCGACGAGCGCCGCGAGCCAGACCAGCACGAGCAGGCCGACTGCGAGTGCGCCAAGAAGCATCCGCCAACCGCCCCAGAGCAAAAACCTCTGCCAGCCCTCCGAGAGCGGCCTGCCCCCCTCCCGCCCGCCGAGCCTCGGCTCGCGCCACAGCACTCCGAGCGCGACGAACGAGAGGATGAGCGTGATCGACGCCGCGTAGTAGAAAAGCCAGCGCGGGATCGGCAGGGCCTGGATCTCACCGATCCCGTGCGCGAGCGGGAGGGCGAGGTTCACGGCTTGGTGGTGATGCTGGCGATCTGGACGCCCGAGTCCTCGAACTCGGCTTCGACGGTGCCGACGATGGTCGCGCGGAAGGCGATCCTGGCCGGCCGGCCGGGCGCCACGTCTCGCATCACGTCGTAGCCGTGGAGATGAACATGGTCGGAAACGTCAGCCGTGACGATGAGGGTCACGCGGCGTCCCTTGGCGACGGTCACCCGTCCCACGCCCCCATCCGGTGTCCCGTTTCGGACTGTGATCCGCACCTGGGCGGGCGGTGGAGGCGAGGGAGGCTGGGGCGGGGGAGTGAGCGTCGTGACCGTGTTGGTCAGGCCAGTTGTCGTCGCCGTGGCGGTCGGGGTGGTGGTCGTCGCTGTCGGTCCGTTGTCGTCATCTGGCCGAAGCACGACGAAGAGCGCAACCGCCACAACGATGGCCGCGGCGCCGATGAGCGCATTCCTCACGGCCGTATGGATAGCAGCAGGCCCTGCCGAAAAGCCGCTGCACCGCCGTGCGACGGATGCCGAACGTAGGTACCGCCGAGCACGCCATGGGCGATCCGCCCGACGGCAACCGGCGTGCGGTCTCGGAGAAGCTCACGCAAGAACGGCATGGCCTCCGCTACTTCGGACCGTCTCGGACGGCGGTTTGAGCGTTCCTCACCGGGATGCGTCGGAACCACATTCCAGAGCAGCACGTCCTCCTCGATCTCGAGCTCTGCGAGCACACGATGGACGATCGTCGCGGTCGCCTCCGCCGGCCCTCGTCCGGTCAGCTGCCGCTCGGATGTGAAAGGAAGCCCACTCACGCGGGCGCCTCGGTAACCCGCCGCCTCACCGACGAGGACATACCGGGCGCCTTCCTTGCGCTCGAGGTAAGCCGAGAGTCGTTCCCGCCGCAGCTCCGAGTCGGTGTACTGGTTGAACGTCGTCCCGATTCGAGCTCGCGCGAGCGCCTCGACGAAACGCCTCATGCGTACGAGATGAACTCGAGCAGAGAGCCGTCGGGATCCCGGAAGTAGACGCTCATGCCCTTTCCTCTTGCGCCTGGCCTCACGACAGGTCCCAGTTCGACGTCGACCTCGTGCTTTCGGAGGTGCTCGACCGCGCCGTCGATAGGCCCGTCCCAGACGAAGCACAGGTCGCTGTTCCCCGGGCGGACCGGATAGGCGGCGACGATGGACGGCGCTCCGCCCGGCCCGTGCACGTTGAGTTGCTGGTCACCGAAGCGATAGACGAATCCGGTTTCGCGCTGGACGATTTCCGCGCCAAGGACGTCGCGGTAGAACGCGTTCGAGCGCTCCCAGTCGGAAACGGCGATCACGCAATGGTCGATCCGCATGACTGAATTCTGGCCTTCCGGAAAGATCCCCGGGATGCTCGACGTCAAGATGCTGACCGACGGCGGCCAAGAGCCGCTCGAGATTGCCCGCCAGGTGGCGGAGTTCGTCGGCGCCGCCAAGACGTCACTCGACTTCGCCCACTACGACTTCCACCTCGGCGAGGAGACCGCAGCGGTCGTCGCCGGCGCGATCAAGGACTCCGCGGCCCGTGGCGTCGCCGTCCGCTTTCTCTACAACCTCGACCACCGGAACCCGATCCCCGTCCCTCCTCCACCGGAGCCCGACGGAACCCTGATCGAGTCCATGGGCGTCCCGGTGCGCGCGATCGCCGGTGTCCCAGACCTGATGCACCACAAGTACGTCGTTCGAGACGGAGACACGGTCTGGACGGGGTCGATGAACTGGACCGACGAATCCTGGTCGCGGCAGGAGAACCTGATCGCCATCGCGGGGTCGCGCGATCTCGGCGCGCGCTTCACAAAGAACTTCGTCGAGCTGTGGGAGCACGGTTCCGTGGAGCGAAGCGGAGACGTCGACACGAGCCCGGTCGAGGTGGGTGCGCTCCAGGTGAGACCCTGGTTCACGCCGGGCCAGGGCGAGGATCTCTCGCAGCGCATCGGGAAGGCGCTCGGGAGAGCGCGCCGCCGGATCCGCATCGCGTCGCCGGTGATCACCGCGGCGCCGATCCTCGCCACACTCGCGCAGGTCATCTCGGAGGGCCGCGTCGACGTCGCAGGCTGCGTGGATCAGCCCCAGGTGCGTGGCGTGATCTACCAATGGCGGCAGAACGGCAACATCTCTTGGAAACTGCCCCTGCTCGAACGGGTCATGCAGGCGCCCTTCTCCGGCAAGCGCTCGACGCCGTGGGGGCCTGGCACCCTGCACGACTTCATGCACGCGAAGGTCACGGTCGCCGACGACACCGTGTTCCTCGGGAGCTACAACCACTCGAGGTCGGGCGAGATGAACGCCGAGAACGTGCTGGAAGTCACCGACGCCGGCCTGGCCGAGCAGCTCGCGCAGTTCATCGACGAGGTCCGAGCCCGCTACCCGGCCTTCGCCGCCGAGTAGTCAGCCGAGCGGATGAGCGGCGCGCCCTTGGCGACGAGGCCGAAGAAGTTCGGCTCGCTGGTAGAGACGGGAGCGGGCGGCCGCGACTAGGTCACCAGGGCGACCAAGAGCACGATGAGCAGGATCGCGCCGACGACCATCAGCGCAGCAACGACCGCGGCCCCGACCAGCAACCGCTTCGCCTCGCGCGTCAGCCGCTGCTGAAGGGGTCGCGGGTCGTCGGCGGTGAGCAGGCGCCAGGCTCGCTTGAGCACCCACATGCCCAGGAGCCGGTGAATCACTGGGGCGCTACTCCCACTCGATCGTGCTGGGCGGCTTCGACGAGAGGTCGAGGGCGACACGGTTCACGCCCGGGATCTCGTTGAAGATCCGGCTCGAGATCGTCTCGAGCAAGTCGTAGGGAAGGCGGGCCCAGTCGGCGGTCATCGCGTCCTCCGACGTCACCGCCCGGATCACGATCGGATAGGCGTACGTCCGCTCGTCGCCCTGGACTCCGACCGACTTGATTGCCGGCAAGACGGCGAAGGACTGCCAGAGATCGCGGTAGAGGCCGGCGCGCCGGACCTCGTCCTGCAGGATCGAGTCCGCCTCGCGGAGGATCTCCAGCCGCTCGCGCGTGACCTCGCCGATGATGCGGATCGCGAGACCCGGGCCCGGAAACGGCTGCCGCCAGACCATCCGCTCCGGC
>JBKJWJ010000046.1:0-2634 GCA_046716905.1 Gaiellaceae bacterium | reverse complement strand
GGGCCGCGCGGAGTCTCGTAGCAGCGGATCCCCTCGAACACGCCGGTGCCGTAGTGGAGCCCGTGGGCGCCAACGTGGATCTTGGCGTCGCCCCAGTCCACGAGCTCGCCGTTCATCCAGATTTTCTCGGTCTCGATCATGCGCCTCCTCGCTCTCCGGTCGAATGGTATGCGGCCTCTGCGACGGCGTCCATCGGCTCCGCTTTCGAGAGGCGCACGAGGTCGCCTGGAGACAGGGTTGCCATGTGCCTCGGCGAGCCGGCTCCGATCCATACGCGCTCGTGGACGAGAATCTGGCGGTCGACGAGGACGCGCGACATGCGCGGTAGCGGGAACGGCGCGACTGCCCCGGGCTCGAACCCCGTTGCCGCCCGGACCTCGTCCGGTCCCGCGATCTTGGCGCGACTGCAGCCCACCGCCAACGCGACCTTCTTTCCGTCCGCACGGCGATCGCCCGGAACCAGGACGATAACGGGGGAGCCGTCGCAGTCGAAGACCAGCGACTTCACGATCTGGCCCAGCTTGCAGCCGACCGCCCGGGCGGCGTCCTCGGCCGTCGGAGTGCCTGCCTCGAACTCCTCGACCCGACCCTCCACGCCTGCTTGGCGGAGGAACGATGCGACGCGTTCGACAGGCTCAGGCCACCGTTCCCCCACAGAGCAGAGGGTACCCCGCGCAACTGTTTCGGCGACTGCGTCGTTGTGGCACCGGGAGGCGACATGACAACTGAAGAAGAAGCCCGAATCGCGCGAACAGAGTCTGTGTTCCGCTACGTCAACGAGCGGATCGCCGAGACGGCGGATCGCTTCGACGCCGGCGATGCCGAGTTCGTCTGCGAGTGCGCCGACGCCGAGTGCCACCATCGAATCGAGGCGCAGCTCGAGGAATACGAGAGAGTCCGGGCCGAGTCGACCACGTTCCTGGTAGCGGACGGGCACGAGATTCCCGAGTACGAGACCGTACGGCAGCGAGGCCGCGGCTACATGGTCATCGAGAAGATGACGCGAGGCCTCAGGCTCGCCGTCCGGCGCACGGATCCCCGCGCCGAGCCTGTCTAGCCCGGAGGGCCGAGCGAGATCACGCGTGCGTCGTCGAAGCCTTCGGCGCGGACGAGCTCGACGAGCTCGGGCGGCGGCTCGCTGTCGAGGGAGAGCGCCATCAGGGCCTTCCCGCCGCGCCGCGTCCGGGAGACGGTCATGTTCGCGATGTTGATGCCGGCCTCGCCGAACAGCGTCCCGACCCGGCCGATCACGCCGGGCACATCGTCGTAGCGGAAGAAGACGAGGAGCGGCGCGAGCTCCATCTCCAGCTCGAAGCCGACGGCGCTCACGAGCCACATGCGGTTCTCCCGGCCGATCGTCGTCCCGGCGACACGGATCTCCTGTCCGTCCATCCCCACCGCGACCCGAACGAGATTCGTGAAGTCTCGACACGCACGGCGGCGCTGCTCGACGACCTCGATGCCACGCTCCTCCGCGAGGAGCGGCGCATTGACGTAGTTGACGTGCTGCTCGAATCGGCCCTGGAAGGCACCGTTCAGCGCGGCCGAAGTGAGCAGGCGCGTGTCGAAGCCCGAAAGGTGCCCGTAGTAGGTGAGCTCGATTCGCTCGGCTCGGCCGGCGGCGAGCTCCATCGCGAGCCTGCCGAGCTTGGCGGCGAGTGGGACGAACGGGCCGAGGACATCGAGATCCTCACGTCCGATCGACGGGATGTTCACCGCGTTCGTGACGAGGCCGCCTTCGAGTGCGGCCGCCACCTGCTCGGCGACGATGACGCCGGCGCGATCCTGGGCCTCCTCCGTCGACGCGGCGAGGTGTGGGGTGACGACGACGTTGTCGAACTCGAGCAGCGGGCCGGTGTAGGGCTCCGTCGAGAAGACGTCGAGCGCGGCGCCGCCGAGGTGTCCGGAGCGAAGCGCATCGACCAGGGCGTCCTCGTCGACGAGTTCTCCGCGCGCCGCGTTCACCAGGCGCGTGCCCGGCCGCATCTTGGCGAATGCCTCGGCGCCGAGCGCTCCGCGAGTCTCGTCCGACAGCGGAAGATGGAGCGTGAGGAAGTCGGCGGCGGCAAGGACGTCGTCGGCATTCTCGGCTGACTCGACCCCGAGCTCCCGGTAGCGATCTCGCGTGACGAACGGGTCGTGTGCGACGACGCGCATCCCGAGGCCGACGGCGCGCCGCGCGACCTGCTGGCCGATCCGGCCGAAACCGAGGACGCCGAGCGTCTTGCCCTCGAGCTCGATGCCGGCGTACGCCGCCCGCTCCCATCGCCCCTGCTTCAGCGACGCGTGTGCCTGCGGGATGTGCCGCGCCAGGGCGACCAGGAGACCGACCGCATGCTCGGCTGCGGAGACCACCGTCGAGTCGGGCGCATTTGCGACCACGATGCCGCGCCGGGTCGCCGCCGCGACGTCGACGTTGTCGACCCCCACTCCGGCCCTGCCGATGACCTTCAACCGGTCTGCTCGAGCGATGATCTCGGCGGTCAGTTTCGTCGCCGAGCGGATGACGATTGCGTCGTAGTCGCCGATTCGGTCCTCGAGCGGCGCGTCGCCGTTCGTGTCGACGTCGAAGCGCTCCTCCAGGAACCGGATCCCGGCCTCCGCGATCGGCTCCTTGACGAGGACGCGGAAGCG
>JBKJWJ010000045.1:0-5163 GCA_046716905.1 Gaiellaceae bacterium | reverse complement strand
ACCCAGGGCCGCCTAGGTCGCGAGCAACGCGGGCCGCTGACCCCGCGCAAACTGAGCGGCGACGCCGACCAGCGCGAGTGCGAGCAACCCCGCGAGCGCCAGTCCGAGAAGAATCCGTTTCCGCCTCATCGCCACTAGACGGGCGAGGCCAACGACTTCTTCCCTAAGCTCTGACGCCGATGGATATTCGTCGCGTGGGCGTGATCGGTTTGGGGACGATGGGCGCGGGGATCGCGCAGGTCGCGCTCCAGGCCGGGAACGAGGTCGTCGGCCGCGAGGTCACGGCCGAGCTCGGCGAGCAGGCGCGCACGAAAATCGACCACTTCCTCACGCGAGCCGTCGAGAAGGACCGGATGTCAGTCGAGGACAAGGACGCGGCAATGGGTCGGTTCGCGACGACGACGGAGGTCTCCGACCTCGCCGACTCGGACCTCCTGGTCGAGGCGATCGTGGAGGAGCTCGAGCCCAAGCGGGAGCTCTTCGCCGAGCTCGACCGGCTGACCAGGCCCGAGGCGATCCTCGCGACCAACACCTCGGCCCTCTCGGTCTCGGCGATCGCGGAGGCGACGGAGCACCCCGAGCGAGTGATCGGGATGCACTTCTTCAACCCGGCGCCGCTCCTGCCGCTCGTCGAGATCGTCCGTGCCGAGCGCAGCTCCGACGAGGCGGTCGACGCCGCCTACGCGTGGGCGGAGCGCGCGGGGAAGCAGCCGGTCCGTTGCAACGACACGCCGGGCTTCATCGTCAACCGTGTCCTCATTCCACTCCTGAACGACTGTGTCCGCGTTCTCGACGAGGCAGGTGTCACGCCCGAGGACCTCGACAAGGCGATGACGAACGGCGCCGGTTGGCCGATGGGGCCCTGCGAGCTCGTCGATCTCGTCGGAATCGACATCCACAACCACGCGTCAGAGGCGCTCCACGGCGCGCTCGAAGAGGAGCGGATGGCGCCGCCCGAGCGTCTGGTGCAGATGCAGAGCGAAGGCAAGCTCGGCCGTAAGAGCGGCGAGGGCTTCTTCAGGTACTAGGGGTCATTCGAACCCCGAGCCGTTGGGCAACCCAGGGGATGCTCGAGCCCTGGACGATCACGGAGAAAGCGACCACCACGAACACGATCTCGTAGATGCGGTCGGCGTCGTCGACGCCCCCGAGCAGCGCGAAGGCGGCGAGCAGGATGGGTACCGCGCCGCGCAGTCCTGCCCAGACGACGAAGATCCGCTCGCCTGGCCGCATCCGCACCGGAGCGAGCAGGGGCCAGACTGCGAGAGGCCTGGCGACGAGCGCGAGGATCACGGCGAACGCGAGCCCCTCGAGGAACGTGGTGCTCGACAGCAGGCTCGTGACGTCGATCGTCAGGCCGAGGGCGACGAAGACCACGACCTCGGCGAGGCTCGCGAGCGCGGTGTGGAATCGCGCGATCTCGGTTCGCAGAGGGACGTTGGCGTCTCCCAGCGCGATTCCGGCGACGAAGACCGCGAGAAATCCCGAGCCGTGCGCCAGCGAGGCAGCGCCGTAGATCACGCCGGCCGCGGCGAGCGTCCGGATCGGGTAGAGCCCTGGATTCGGGAGGGAGATACGGAGAAGCGGGCGCATCGCGGCGGCGCCAAGGAGCCCGACCAGGAGGCCGACTGCCATCTCGACGGAAAACTCCTCGACCACGATCCAGAACGAGGCGTCGTCGTGCGTCGCAAGCTCGATCATTCCGATCATCAGCGCGATCCCGACCGGGTCGTTCACACCTGACTCGCCTTCGAGGATCGTCCCGGTCCGCCCGCGAATCTCCTTGTTTCCGAGGACGGAGAACATCACTGCGGGGTCGGTCGGAGCGAGCGCCGCGCCGAGAATCCCGGCCGTGACCCACTCGAACCCGAAGAGGAAATGTGCGGCGACCGCGACGACACCGGCGGTCGCAAATGTCCCCAGGATCCCGATCGAGAAGATCGGAACAGCTGCCACCCGGAAGCGCCGCCAGCCGACGAGGGTGCCGCCGTTGAAGAGGATGATGACGAGCGCGACGACTGCGATCCGCTCGACCTCGAGGATCGAAAGCCTGTCGGACAGCTCCGGGAAGACGTCCGACGCGACTGCGGCGAGGACGAGGAAGAGCGCGGGCTCCGGAATCGGCACGCGCTCCCCCAGCTTCGTGGCGAGGAGTGCGAGCAAGATCCCACCCGCTACCACCAGTACGATCGTGCCGAAAACACCCAACTCGTCCACGCCGCGAGGCTAACCGTTTCCTTACAGATCGCTGACCGCGGTCACATCCCGAGAGGGGATACTTCATCCATGCGCCCGAAGACATTTCTCCTGCTTGCGACCATGTCCCTCGCTTTGCTCGCCACCGCGGCGGCGGCGATGGGAGCGCGCGGTCCTGCGGCGGACGGCACGCTCTCTGTCCGGGACGGCCGTGCCACGATCGCGCTGCGGATGAAGGGTGGCGTGATCGGCCGCTTCGCCAGGGGCAAGCTCACGGTTACCGACTCGCTCATGGACGGCGGGACCGTGGTCGTTCGGGGTGCCGAGCGACAGGTGAGCATCTCCGAGAAGACGACCGTCTACTCGGGCTCGAACATCCGTTTTCGGATCATGGACGACCGCAAGTTCGTCGTGAGGATCCACGCCTCGAAGATCAACGTCTCCGCGGTCGGCCGCGGCGATGGAAACCTCGACGGCTGGGGCGACCCCGAGGACGGCGTCTTCTTTGACGGGACGTTCTCGCTCAACGACGAGGCCTACCGATCGATCCCGGACGACCGGGTGCACTTCGATCTCGCCTCGCCCTCCGCGGGTTAGCACGGAAGGTCTGGCATCCTGAGAGGCGCGATGGCATCGTCCGACGCGCAAACGGTGCTGGTGGTCGAGGACGAGGCGTCCATCGCCTCCTTCGTCGCCATGTACCTCCGCAACGCCGGCTTCGACGTCAAGGTGGCGCCGACAGGGCGTGACGCCCTGAACCTGGCCGCGTCGCAATCGCCCTCGCTGATCATTCTCGACCTGATGCTCCCGGACATCGACGGCATCGAGGTCTGCCGGCGGTTGCGGCAGGACTCCGACGTCCCGATCCTGATGCTGACCGCGCGGGACGAGGACGTTGACAAGATCGTCGGCCTCGAGGTCGGCGCCGACGACTACCTCACCAAGCCGTTCAATCCGCGCGAGCTCGTCGCACGGGTGAAGTCCGTCCTCCGCCGTTCGACGCCGGAGCGGAAACAGACGAAGACCACGCAAATCACGCACGGACCGCTCCTCGTCGACTCGGGTCGCCGCGAAGTCCGGGTGAACGGAGAGGAAATCCAGCTTGCCCCGAAGGAGTTCGACCTTCTCTGGGAACTCCTCGACCACAACGGCCTCGTTTTGACCCGGGATCAGCTCCTCGAGCGGGTTTGGGGCTACACGTTCGCCGGGGACACGCGCACGGTTGACGTGCACATTCGGCAGCTCCGGCGCAAGCTCGAGGATGCCTCGCCGATCGTCACGGTCTGGGGTGTGGGGTACAAGGCGGCTCCTGCGAAGGACTCGTCCAAGGACACGGTCACCGCCTGACGTAGGGAGACTCATGGCCGTGTTCAGGTCGCTGCGTTTCCGCCTGCCGGCCTTCTTCCTGGCGGGCGCGGTGCTGGCCGGCCTCGTCTCGACGCTCATCGCCCTCGGGCTCTTCCAGGACTACACCGAGGACAGGCTCGTCGCCGAGCTCCGGCGTGAGGCCCGTGGGCTCACGAGCCTCTACGCAGAGCAGGCCATCCGCTCCCAGGACGAGGACAGGCCGTACTTCGTCGCCCCCGAGCGACTGGAGCAGGCGAGCGGCAGCCGGATCTACTACGTCGGCCTGCGCTTCGTCTTCCGCGGCACGACCCGGCTAAAAACGCTGCCGCAGGACACGGTGGAGTGGAAGGACGGCAGGGTGCGGACGTTCGAGTTCACCCCGCCCGACGCGCGCCGGGAGTACCTCGCCGTCTCCCACCCGTTCCGGCTCCAGCGCCGCGGAGTCGTCTTCGGCGCGCTGGTCGTTGCGAAGCCGAAGGCGGAGCTGCGCGATCGCTGGCAGACCCTCGTCGAGCGCCTTGCGCTTGCAGGGCTCGTCGGGATCGTCGTCGCCGGCGCGCTCGCCTGGTATCTCTCACGCCGCATAACCGAGCCGGTGCTCGCGCTCTCGGACGCAGCCGACGGAATCGCCGCGGGGATGTACGACGTCCCCGAGATCAAGGCCCATGGCGAAATCGGGCAACTCGCGGACCGGTTCCGGGAAATGGCGGCCCGTCTGCGCGAGGCCGAAGAGCTCGAGCGCAACTTCCTGATGACGGTCTCGCACGAGCTGAGGACCCCGTTGACGGCGATTCGCGGCCACACGGAGGCTCTGCGCGAGGGAGTGGCGCAGGACGAGGAGACCAGGAAGGAGTCGCTGGACGTGATCGCGCTGGAGGCCGGTCGACTCGAACGCCTGGTTGGCGACGTCCTCGATCTCGCCAAGCTGGACACGCGGCGTTTCACGCTCCTCCACGAAGAGGTCGACATGGGGAGCCTGCTCGAGCAGGCATACACGGCTTTCACGGAAGAGGCGAGGCGCCGGAACATCGACTATCGGCAGGACATCGCGGCCCGACCTGTGATCGTCGCGGACGGGGATCGCGTGCTCCAGATCATCTCGAATCTCCTCTCGAACGCCTTCCGCTGGACGCCCGACGGCGGTCGTGTCGAGCTCGAGCTCGGCGCGGAGAACGGCGTCGTCTCGGTCACCGTCCAGGACTCCGGCCCGGGCATCACCGCCGAGGAGCAGGAGCGGATCTTCCGCCCCTTCTGGACGCGGGATGGCACGGGCACGGGTCTCGGGCTGGCGATTGCGCGAGAGCTGGCGGTGGCCCACGGCGGTGACATCCGACTCCAGTCTGCGCCGGGTGAAGGCGCGCGGTTCGAGCTCGTCCTGCCAAGCTCGCCCCGCGATGTCGACGGCTGAGAGCACTTCGGGCGGCGGCCTGGGCGCGGCGATGCGGCCGCGCCAGTGGACGAAGAACCTCTTGCTCTATGCGGGGATCATCTTCGCGGCCGAGCTTGACGACCCGGGCCGCTGGATCCAGGCCACGGCGGCATTCGTCGCCTACTGCCTGGCCTCGAGCGCTGCGTACATCTACAACGACGTGCGGGACGCGCCCCACGACCGTCTCCACC
>JBKJWJ010000044.1:0-5954 GCA_046716905.1 Gaiellaceae bacterium | reverse complement strand
GTCAGGACAACGCGATCAAGGTGGTGGCGCAGTTCGCGATCAAGCGCGGCGTGATCTATGCCGGCGACGGCGTCACGAAGCTGGCGGTGAACCGGCGGCAGCGCGTCTCCGACCAGACGTTCTTCTTTCGCCGCTACCCGCTGCGCGGCCTGACCTCCCACGCGGTCGGCTACTCGACCCGCGCCAGGGCCCGCACGGGACTCGAGCGCTCCCGAAACGACTATCTCACCGGCGCGAACGCCAACCTCAGCACTGTCCTCGACACGACGCTGGACGACCTCCGCGGGAAGACGATCGAGGGTAACGACGTCATCACGACGATCCGGTGGCGTGCGCAAAAGGTCGCGATCGAGGCCTTCGGCGGACAGTGCGGAGCGGCGGCGGCGATCGAGCCGGCCACGGGCAAGGTCCTCGTCCTCGCCTCGAGCCCCGGTTTCGACCCGAACCTCGTCGAAAAGAACTTCGGCGCGGTTCAGCGAGGCCGTGGGGCCTGTCCCGTTGCACCGCTCCTGAATCGCGCCACGAGCGGCCTGTTCATTCCCGGGTCGACGTTCAAGGTCATCACCGCTGCTGCCGCGCTCGACTCAGGCCGGTACACGCCGGAATCGACCTTCGTGGATCCCGGTTACTGCATCGAGTACGGGCAGCGGGTGAACAACTACGACACGACCAGCCCGTTCGGCCGCATCAACTTCTCCCAGGCGATGCAGAACTCGGTCAACTCGTCGTTCTGCGAGATGGGGAAGGAGCTCGGGCCCGACGTCATCCTCGACTACGCCCGCCGCTTCGGGTTCTACGAGGATCCGCCGATCGACCTGCCGGGCGACGAGCGGGCGCCGAGCGGCCTCTACGAGAAGGGTCGGCTCCTGCCGGAGTCCCTGCAGGGCCGTGCCGACCCGGGCCGGCTCGCATTCGGACAGGAGCGGATGCTCGTGACGCCGCTCCAGATGGCGATGGTCGCCGGTGCGGTGGCGAATCGCGGAGTCGTCATGGAGCCACACCTCACGGACCGGGTGCGCGCGCCCGACAAGTCGATCGTCACCCGCATCGAGCCCGAAGAGATGCGACGGGCGATCAAGGAGGAGACCGCCGGACAGCTTGCCTCGATGATGGAGTCGGTCGTCTCGGGCGGGACGGGAACCGCCGCGCAGATCTCAGGCGTCAGGGTCGCCGGGAAAACGGGCACAGCCGAGACCGGTCGCGCGGGCCGGAACACCGCGTGGTTCATCGCCTTCGCGCCGGTCGACCGTCCGCGCATCGCGATCGCGGTCGTCCTCCAGAACCAGAGCGGGACGGGCGGAAGCGTCGCGGCGCCGGTCGCCAAACAGATCATGGAGGCCCTGTTGCGCCTCCCGTCGAACTCAGAGCGTTAGCTACGTGGCCGTTTCAGACACCCTGATCAACACGCTCTTCGACGGGCGCTATCGGATCCTGCGCCGGCTCGGCTCCGGCGGGATGGCAAACGTCTACCTCGCTGAGGACGAGGAGCTCGGACGGCGCGTCGCGATCAAAATCCTGAACGACCGGCATGCGAGCGACGAGTCGTTCGTCGAGCGCTTCCGCCGCGAGGCGAAGAACGCGGCCGGGCTCTCGCACCCGAACATCGTCTCGATCTACGACCGGGGCGAGGCCGAGGGCACCTACTACATCGCGATGGAGTACCTCGAGGGACGGAGCCTGAAGGACCGGATCGTCGCGGAGGGTCCGTTGCCGATCACGGCTGCGATCGAGGCCGTCCGCCAGATCCTGCGCGCGCTCGGCTTCGCTCACCGCGCCGGCATCGTCCACCGGGACATCAAGCCGCACAATGTCCTTCTCGCCCACGAGGGCGGTGAGCGGCGGTTCAAGGTCACGGACTTCGGCATCTCGCGGACGTCGGCCAGCCAGATGACGGAGGCGGGCTCGATCGTCGGGACTGCGCAGTACCTCTCGCCCGAGCAGGCGCGCGGCGCGCCGGTCGACCAGCGCTCGGACATCTACTCGGTCGGGATCGTCCTCTACGAGCTTCTGACCGGCCAGCTGCCGTTCTCCGGCGAGACGCCGCTCGAGATCGCGATGAAGCATCTCTCGGAGGTGCCGAAGTCGCCGTCGGCGCTGCGCCCGGAAGTCCCGCCCGACCTCGACATGGTCGTCCTCCGGGCTCTGGCGAAGGACCCCGGAGACCGATTCGAGAGCGCAGAGGAGATGGACGCCGAGCTGGCACGGGTCGCAGCCGGAAACGCCGTGACTGCGGAGACGGCCGACGCGGCCACCGCGGTCCTCGCCGGTGCCGGCATCGCTGAGTCGGCACCGACCATGCTCTCGCGTCGCCCGGTGGTCGCACCCCGGCCGCCGCGCCAGCACGCCGAGCAGCAGTACTACGACTACGAGGCGCCGCGGCGCACGAGGGCGTTCTGGCCGTGGCTCCTCACCGGCCTCCTGCTGATCGCGGCCCTCGTCGCCGGCGTCTATGTCTGGCAGCAGATCCAGGACGAGATCAGCGAGGCGAAGCCTGTCGCCGTGCCACTCGTGGAGGGTCTCCGGGCTCCACAGGCGCGGCGCAGGATCATGGACGCGGGTCTCAAGCCCCGTGCGGTGGACGAGTCGAGCGACAGTGTGCCGCGGGGAATCGTCATCCGGCAAGAGCCCGACGCGGGCGAACGGGTCCAGCGCGGAAACGTCGTCCGGTACTTCGTCTCGTCCGGGAAACCGAGGGTTCAGGTGCCGGAGGTGGTGGGCGCGCGCGAGTCGGACGCGGTCGCGACCTTACGCCAGGCGGGACTCGTGCCCAAGGTCGTGGACATCTTCTCGGACGAGCCGTCGGGGACCGTCATCGCGCAGGACCCGAAGGGCGGGACGACCATCGTCGAGGGGAGCGACGTGCGGCTCAACGTCTCCAAGGGACCGCAGCAGACAGGCGTCCCGAACGTCGTCGGCCAATCGTTCGACAGCGCGTCGAACACGCTCAGAGAGGCGGGCTTCACGCCGGTGCGCAGGGACGTGGAGGCTTCGGAGCCGAAGGGCACCGTGGTCGGGATGAACCCCGGCGCGGGCTCGCTTGCCCCGCCCGGGACGAGAGTGACGCTGAACGTCTCGCTCGGCGCCACGACGACGGCGGTTCCCGACGTGGTCGGCCAGGACGAGGCCAGCGCGCGGGCCAGCCTGGAGAACGAGGGCTGGAGCGTCCTGATTCGCGACACGCCGACCGGGAACGCGGACGAGGAGGGCGTGGTGATCACGCAGACGCCGCCGCCCGGCGAGCAGGCGAAGCCGGGCTCCCAGGTCGTGATCTACGTCGGCCGGTACGACGAGGGTCTCGAGCCGCAGCCTCCTCCGACGGAACCGCCCCCACCACCCCCTTCGCCTTGACCTCTCGCGTTCGAGTCGCGGTCATCGCCGGTGGACGCTCGAGCGAGCACGAGATCTCCCTCGCCTCCGCGCGGTCGGTCGTGGAGGCGCTCGATCCCGACCGGTACGAGGTCAGCACGATCGAGATCGCGAAGGACGGGCGCTGGGCCCTGGAATCCGGAGAGAAGCGCGAGCTCGGGCGCCCGGTGGCCGAAACGCTGCCGGTTCCGACCGGCTCCCCGCCCGAGACCCTGGGGCAGGTCGACGTCGTCCTGCCGATCCTCCACGGGCCGTTTGGCGAGGACGGCACGGTCCAGGGCCTGCTCGAGCTCGCCGGCGTCCCCTACGTCGGTGCCGGCGTAACCGCCTCGGCGCTCTGCATGGACAAGGACCTCTTCAAGGCGGTGTGCCGCGACAAGGGGATTCCCGTGTGCCGAAGCGTGACCCTGCGAAACGGCGACCGGCCGGAGAACCCCTTCGGCTATCCGGTCTTCGTCAAGCCCGCACGGCTCGGCTCCTCGGTGGGAATCTCCAAGGTGCGCGAGGAGGGAGAGCTCACCGCGGCGGTCGAGCTGGCGCGGCGCCACGACGAGAAGGTGCTGATCGAGGAGTTCGTCTCCGGCGTCGAGGTCGAGGTCGGGGTGCTCGGAAACCGGGAGCCGATCGCCTCCCTCCCCGGCGAGATCGTGGCGCACGGATTCTCCGGCGTGGATTGGTACGACTACTCGGCCAAGTACGAGGAGGGCGGGATGGACCTGATCATCCCGCCGCGGATCCCCGATGAGGCGATCGGGCGGTTGCAACAGGTCTCGGTCGAGGCGTTCGTCGCAACCGACTGCGAGGGGATGGCGCGGGCCGACTGCTTCGTTCGCGACGACGGCGAAGTGCTCGTGAACGAGCTGAACACGATCCCGGGCTTCACGGCGACGAGCGTCTACGCGAAGCTGTTCGAGGAGTCCGGGATCCCGTATCGCGAGCTGCTCGACCGCCTGATCCAGCTTGCGCTCGAACGGCACGAGCGGCGCCGGAAGCTGGAGTTCTAGTCTCGGAGGGTTCGGGTACGTACCGCGGGATGCGCCTTTGCCTCGTCGCTCTCACGTTGCTCGCGGCCGGGTGCGGCCGAGCTACGGGCTCGGTTGGCTCGGATGCGGACACCTCGTGCGCGGGAGAACCAACGCGGCCGATCGCCGCCGAGACGCTGAGGGGCACGTTGCATCGGTACGACTTCACCGTGCGCCCGGACCGCGATTCCGTGATTTGCGGCGGCCTCGGCTCGGAGGCCGAAGAGATGCCCGTCGAGTTGACGAACTCGTTGGACGACGAGATCGCGGAGCGCGAGGGGACGGTCTTTTGCGGCGTGCGGCGTGGGCCGATCTGGGGTCCGAAGCTCGAGAAGGATCTGGACGCGCCTGCTTCGTCCCCCATCTTTTCCGGCAGGAAGGCGGAGTTCTCCGTCGCCAACGTCGAGTGTTCCATCTACCCGAATGGCCCGCGGAGCGGCGCGCAGATCCGGAGGATGGAACGTGCGATGGAGGAGATCGACCGTCTCGCCGGCGGTTAGCGCGCGGTCACTTCGTTGACGTGCGCGACCCCGTCGAGCTCGGTGATCCAGACCAGGAAGTACCGTGCCTTTGCGTCGGTGAGGTTGTAGCGGAACCGATTCTCGATCGTCCGCGACTGCGAGACGGGCACGAACGGGCCGGTAGGCGACCCGCCCGCGCGAATCTCGGCCGTGAAGCCCGGCGTGTCCGTGGTGACCGTCATGGTTTTCGGCTCGACGGTGCTTCCCGCATCGAGGATCACGCCGACGCCCGACTTTTCGAAGTTGTTGTAGCTCTCGGTCGTCCAGTACGACGATTCGTCTCGATCGGCGGCTCGAGCAACCGCTTCCTCGTGCTCGACTTTGTTGTCGCCGTCGGGGTCGTAGGAGGCAATTCCGGTGAGGTCGATCGGTTGCGTCGGCGTGGCTTTCGGGTCGCTTGGGTCGTCGTCCCGCAGGGCGAGCGCGCCGTAAGCGGCCAGACCCCCCGCGGCCAGCACCGCCACCACCGCTGCGGCCGGCCACAGGACGCCGAGCCGGCGGCGCCGCTTCCGCGGCCGTTGCCGCTGCGGGCCAGCTGGAGGGGGCCGCCGGACAATCATCGTCGCCTCGTCCGACACCGGCTCGAGCTCGGCGAGGCAGGTCTCGAGCTCCTCCGACAGCTCGTCCATGGACTGGAACCGCTCTGCGGGGTACTTCGCCATCGAACGCTCGACCGCCGACGCCACACGCGCCGGTACCTCCGGCCGGCGATCCAGAACGCTCGGCACCGGCTCGTTGACGTGGCGAAGCGCGACCGTCACGAAGTTGTCGCCCTCGAAGGGCACACCGCCCGTCAGCAGCTCGTAAAGGACGACGCCCATCGAGTACACGTCCGTCTGGGCGTCGACCTGCTCGCCGCGAGACTGCTCCGGGGCGATGTACTCGCTCGTGCCGAGGATCGTCCCGGTAATCGTCACGCCCTGGACGTCGATCGACCGCGCGATGCCGAAGTCGGTCATCTTCGCCTGGCCGTCGGCATTGAGGAGGACGTTCTGGGGCTTCACGTCGCGGTGGATGAGCCCACGTCCGTGCGCGAAGGACAACG
>JBKJWJ010000043.1:0-5424 GCA_046716905.1 Gaiellaceae bacterium | reverse complement strand
TCCGCCGGAGCTTTGCGCTCGTCACGAGGCTGAGCCGGACTGCGCCGAGCACCGCAACGGGAAGCTGGAAGATCATCCCGACGGCGAGCAGCGAGGCGAGCACGAACGAGTAGTAGTGGCTCGCCCGAACCTCGATGTCGTAGACGTCGGCGTCGTACGTCGTCAGGAAGCGAATCGCCGCGGGCAGCACGAAGAAGTAGCTGAAGGCGACCCCGCCGGCGAACAGCAGCGCGCCGAACGTGACGAGCGCCGCCACCGAACGCTGGACTCCCTTCTGGAAGGCCGGAGCGAGGAATCCCCAGATCTGCCAGAGGACGACGGGCAAAGCGACGGCGAAACCGGCTGCCAGGCTGACCTTCAGCGAGGTCATGAACGGCTCGGTGACCCCGAGCGTGATCGGCTTCTTGCGGCCCTCTGGAAGCGGCCGGTTGAGCAGCTCGATCAGCTGCTCGTGAAACGCGAAGGCAACGCCGCTCGCGAGGAGCACCGCAAGACCCGCCACCAGCAGGCGGCTGCGGAGCTCGCCGAGGTGGTCGACGAGCTCCGCGGACTCTCCGTGCGCTAGGCGGCGCGGCAGCCTCAACGCACTGCCGTCCGCTGGCGCTCGGCCGGAACTGCGGCGGCGGCAGGCTCGTCGATGGGCGTGATGACCGCGACAGGCTCGTCGACGGCCTGAATGACGACGGGCTCATCGACGGGCTCGAGCTCGCCGAGGTTGATCGGCTCGTCGTCCTTGTTGTCCCCCGTGACCGAGCTTTTGAACTCGCGCAGGCCGCGGCCCATCGAGCGTCCCATCTCAGGGAGTCGCTTCGGGCCGAAGACGAGCAGGACGACGAGACCGAGGAGCAGTAGCTCCGGTACTCCGATGAATCCAGGCATGTGTCTCTTCCTTTCGGTTAGCGGATCGTCAGTGGCGTGCCGGGCGACATCAGCCGGGAGAGGCGGATGAGGTCACCGTTCTTCAGTCGAATACAGCCGTGCGAGATGCGGCCGGGAATGAGATCCGGGCGGTTGGTGCCGTGGATCCCGACGAAACCGCCGGCAGGCCAGTCCGTGAGGACGGCCGAGCGTGCGCTCGTTCCGAACGCGATCGGTCCGTAGAAGGCACTGCGGTATCCGGTGAGCTTGTTGCGAATGTAGAACTGGCCGGCCGGCGTGGGCCAGCGGCCCTGGCCGATGGCGATGCGGGCTCGGAACACGGGCCGTCCCGCCCGAAGGAGGACTGCGTTCAGTCGGCGCCGGTCGACGACCAGGTGTGTTGTCACCGTCTGGTAGCCGCCGAGGCTCTCCCTTGGCAGCCAACCCACAGTGTTGTTCGGGAGGACCGGGAGGCGAACCTTGAGCCAGAGCCGACCCCGGAGCTCGATTCGCTCGAGCAGGAGGACAGCGTTGACGGTGCCCTCAGGCGTCCTGGTCCGAAGCCGGGCTACGACTCGGGCTGCTCGAGTCGGCCGCGAACGTACGGCGACGGGCCGGGTGACCGGGGCCCAGAACGACCTCTGGTCTGGTCGGCTGAGCACGACCGGGGCCGATGAGGCTGCGCCGGCGAGGGCGGGCGCAGCCTCCTCGGCCCGCTCGTACGGTGTTTCGGGGATGCGAACGGCGCCCGGCGTGGACGTCGTCGGCTCATGCGCGTACGCAATCGCTGAGAAGACCCCGAGCGAGATCAGGGACGCCAGGACGGCCAAACGGCCGCCCCGGCGTCCCAGGTACGCGATCAGCCCGTGAATGACGGCGTTCCCTGTGCCGACATCTGAGGCTGGCTGACGATGAACTTCGTGGCGTTCACCGCAGCCAGGATCTGGGCCTTGGTCTTCGGCTTGTCGAACGCCGCCGGTGCGGGCGAGATGCCCGAGATCCGACGGATCCACGAGGCGTGACGCGCCTCGACCGTGTGGATCGCCAGCGCCGCGTTGAGGATTGCGGTGCTCTTGATCAGGCCGGCCTGCCCCTTGTAGGCGGCGACGCCGGTGTCCTCGAGGAGCGCCGCGGTCTTCTCGAACTTGGCCGCGTTCTCCGTGGTGCCGCGGAAGTTGAACGTCGGCTTGCGGACCGCAGCCCGACCGAGCATCTTCCTGAGCGCCGCGACGTGAGCCCGCTCGTGCGCCCCGACGACCTGGGCGAACCGAAGCGTCCGGCCGCGGAGAGCGCCCATCCGTACGGCCTCGGTGTAGAACTCGGCCTCGAGGTACTCGAGCGTCAACGCGAAGTTCGCGATTGCGACGTCGCCCTTGGTGGCGGCTGCAGCCGGCGACGCGAGTGCGCCGAGGACTGCTCCTCCGCCGATCAGGCCGCCGCTAAGAACCGCAGCCTTGGTGAGGAAGCCCGCCCGGGAGTCACCGGAGACCTCTTCGATCGCCTCCTGGATCGCTCCGTCGCGGTCCACCTCTGCGAGCGTGAACTCGGAATTCATGGGATGTCCCTTCTGGTCCGTGGTCATGGTTAGGAGCTCGTGATGAAGCCGGTGGCTGCGACCGCGCGCTCGATCTGCCGCTTGGTTTTGGCCGCGTCGAATGCGGCCGGCGCCGGGTTCTTCCGGACGATGTCGCGGATCCACGCCGCGTGGCGTGCCTCCACGGAGACGATCTGCGCGGCTGCGCCGAGCGTCTTCTTGGTCAGGTTCGGGCCCTGGCCGTTGTACGCGGCGACGCCGGTGTCCTCGAGGACGATTGCCGTCGCCTGGAACTTGGCCTGGTTGTCGGTCGTGCCCTTGAAGTCGAACGTGGGCTTGGACCGGGCCTTCGAGCCGAGCGCCTTCTTGAGGAACGCGACGTGCGTCCGCTCGTGGGCGCCGACGACTCGTGCGAAGCGCGCAGTCTCACCAGAGAGAGCGCCGGAGCGCTCGGCCCGCGTGTAGAACTCGGCCTCGAGGTACTCGAGCAGGAGCGCGAAGTTCAGGATCGCCGCGTCCTGCGTGGGTGACGGAGCAGCCGAAACGAGCTTCGGCAGTCCGCCGATGACGACACCGCCGGCAACGATGGTTCCGCCGGCTACGGCCGCCCTCTTCAGGAACTCAGACCGCGAATCGCTCGCAGTCTCGTCCAGTGCCTCTCGAATGGCGCCGCTCGTATCGACGGCCGCCAGCGTGAGGTGATCGGACATGGAATTAACCCCCCTTGTGGGTTCGATTGACAGGGCTGGTTCGGGGCAGATCTCGGACCGGTTCAGTTCCGTTAAGCGGGCTTAACAGAAGGACTTACGAACCTCCGTAAACCTGGGCGAAACTTGGACACATCGGGAGCGATTAGACAGCGAGTTAGGCGATCGACGCGCTTAGGCGGCGGCGGCGAGCGCCACTCGCAGGTCCTCGAGAGCCGAGAACATCCGCGACTTCACCGTGCCCAGCGGGAGCTCGAAACGTGCCGCGAGCTGGGACTGAGTCAGCCCGCCCCAGTAGGCGAGTTCGAGAAGCTGGCGCTGAGGAGCAGGCAGCTCCTCGAGGACCTTTTGGATCCGACGCTGGTCGTACCGCAGGAAGATGATCTCCTCCGCGGTGTAGGACTCGGGGTGCGGCGGTGGCTGACGCTCGTCGAGCGCTCGCCTCGATGCTTCACGACGCACCAGGTCGACCGCGCGACGGTGGACGAGCACGCACAACCACGCCCGAACCGATGAGCGTCGAGGATCGAACCGGTCGGCAGTGCGCCAAAGATCGAGGAAACCCTCCTGAACCGCGTCCTCGGAAAGATCCGAATCACGCAGGACGCGAAAGGCAACGTTGAGAGCGACCCGCCCGTGCAAACGGTACAGCTGCTCCAGGGCTCGATCGTCGCCGGCCACGACGCGCGCGAGCAGCTTGCGGTCGTCGTCGATTGTTTGAGTTCCCATACCGTTGTAGATCCTGACGACCCTTCACCGTTACAGTCGCGTCGGTGGGAAAGCCAGGGGTCGCGGCCACAAGCGTGGACACCGCGGAGGCGCGACTCGTCGAGGGACTCAAAGCCCGGGACGAGGGCGTCTTCGCAGACGTTGTCGACCGGTTCACGCCTTCGATGCTCCGAGTCGCCCGCGGGTACGGCCTCGGCGCAACGGCTGCCGAGGACGCCGTTCAAGAGGTGTGGTTACAGGTTCTCAGGTCTCTCGACCGGTTCGAGGGTCGTTCGTCGTTCCGCACGTGGCTCTTTGTCATCCTCGGAAACTGTGCCCGTCGGCGGGCAGCCACAGAGCGACGATCCGTTTCGCTCGACTTCGCCGGCAGCGCGGCCGAGCCGGCTGTGGAGGAGTCGCGTTTCTTCCCGCCTGACCATCCGCGCTGGGCGGGCATGTGGACGACGCTCGTGGCCTCGTGGGACAGCATCCCGGAGGAACGCCTGCTCGCCGACGAGACGCGAAAGCGGTTTCGGGCGGCGATCGACGCCCTCCCCGCGCGCTACACCGTCGTCTACGTCCTCCGCGACGTCGAGGGTTGGCCGAGCGAGGATGTGTGCGCCTTGCTCGGACTGACGCCTGAGAATCAGCGTGTCCTGCTCCACCGCGCGCGAGGCCGCATCCGAGCGGCACTCGAGGAGTACCTTGAGGGCGAGGGCCGATGAGCGCCGAATCCTTCAGCTGCCGACAGGTCGTCGAGCTCGTCACCGAGTACGTCGAGGGCGGCCTCGCCGCCGACCAGCGGCTCGCGTTCGAGCGGCACGTCACCATCTGCCCGCCCTGCCGCGGCTACTTCAGGCAGCTCCGATTGATCACGCTAACGGCGGGGACGCTGAGCGAGGAGGACGTGCCCGACCACCTTCGCGAGCGTATCCTCACCGCCTTCCGCGACTGGAAGGCAGAGCCGAAGCCATGAAGGCCTACAAGTTCCTCTCTGCGGGTAGTCGGGGACGATTCAGCGATTTCCGCTGGCCGTTGCCCACGGACGGCGATCCGGGCGACTGGGTGGACGCCGGCGAGGATCTCAAGAACTGCCGGACCGGAGTCCATGCCTGCACCCCGCCTCAGATGCTCGATTGGATCGACGACGAGCTCTGGGAGATCGAGCTCGACGGTCAGATCGTCGAAGGTGACGCAATGATCGTCGCCCAGCGCGGCCGCCTGCTCGCACGCGTCGACGCCTGGGACGACCGGACCGCTCAGGAGTTCGCAGATGTTTGCGCTTGGCGCTCGAGGGAGTTCGCGCTCCGCGGTCTTCGCCGCCTCGGCCTGACCGAGGAAGCCGGACGCCTCGTCGACACCGCAGAGCTTGCGGAGATGCAGACCGCTGCAGTCGCTGCGGTCGAGCGGTCTGATGGCGCGGCGTCCGAGCTCTCAGGCTTCGCGGCGGACGCGGTCTCGCTCGCACAGGGCCGGCGGCCCGAGATGTGGGACGAACACCCTGGATTGCAAGAGCCGGAGCAGACGCCCGGCGCGATCGCGGCCAACCTTGCCTTCGTCGTCGCTCACACGGCGGGGCGGGAAGCAGTGGATGCCGGCGTCGAAGCCGACTACGCT
>JBKJWJ010000042.1:0-2560 GCA_046716905.1 Gaiellaceae bacterium | reverse complement strand
GTGCGGCTTCATAGGGCGCGTCGAGCTCGTGCCAACGCCGAACGGCCTCCCGCAGCGCGGACACAGCCGAGGCCGGATCTCGTTCGGCCATGAGCACGATCCCTTTCGCCCAGCACGCTGCAGCCGTCAGCGCATCCGAGCCGAAGAGCGTCGCCAGCGCGCCCAGCTCAGCGGCTGCATCGCGCGCCGCTTGGAGCTGCTCTGCGGCAATGGCCAGCTCGACGAAGGCCGGGAGGAGTCGCGCACGCTCGACGCGATCGTCCGGATAATCGGCGAGCGCGCGGCCGAGCTCACCGAGACCGACGAGCGGCTTTCCCTGGGCCAGCCGGAGCAGCGCCAGGCCGGGGTGCGGCTCTCCCCCGGCTTCCAGTACCCGGCGGAAGGCATCGTCCGCTCCGGTGAGATCACCGCGACGAAGCCTGAGCTCGCCGAGCTCGTAGGACGCCTGACCGGCTTCTCCGGGCATGTTGTACGCCAGGAAGTCCTTGCAGGCCGACTCCACCTCCTCCTCGGCTTCCGCCCATCGGCCCCGGAGCCTCAGCACTTCGGCATGGTGGACACGACAGTCGCCTCTCCAGCGCCCTTGCAAGGAGGTTCGCGCACACCACTGCTCGAAACGCGCCGTCCATTCACCGGCGCGACGCACCTCCAGGAGGTCGCGGCAGGCGCTGATCGTCCCGCAGTACACGGTGCCGGTCGCCGTCGGTTGCAGGTCGCCGGCCGCTGCCGCCGCCGCGGCCTCGTCGATCAGCGCCCAGCCCTCGTCCACCTCGCCGTCGCGAACGAGCATGGAACCCTGGGCGTGGAGAGCGAGAGCCTCGAGGTCTCGATCGCCGAACTGCTGCGCCAGCTCCAGGGCTCGCCGCAGGTGCTGCCGCGCCTCGCCGGCGTCGCCCCGAGCATCCGCTGCAAGCCCCTGCCTGCGGGCGAGGTACCCATGCTCGCGGCACTCGGGCTCTTCCTCTAGCAAGCGCTCGGCACGCTTGTACCAGCCTGCGGCAACCGAGCCCGCCCTCGCGAAGCTGTGGTCGCGGATCAGCGCGCGGGCCAGACGCGCGGCGCTTCGTCGGTCCCCGTTCGACAGGTAGGCGCTGTACGCCCGCTCGCGGACCTCGATGCACTGCTCGGTCGGACCCGTCCAGGAGGTCGCCTCGCCGATCAGCTCCAGGCCCTCCGGTGACAGCTCTGCGCAATCCGCAGCCGCGAGGAGGTCGTACGCCTCGCGCCACGCTCCCCGGGCGGCTGCATCGCGGCCGCGCTCCACAAACTCATTCGCTGCACGCGCATGGGCCATCGGCTCACGAATCTTGAAGAAAGTTGGGGTCGACCACAACCCGCCTGTCCTGGGTTCGGCGCGGACGAGAGAGGCGTCATCTGGCGTGCGTGAGCCAGAAGTGCCGTGCGTCCTTCGATGGCCGCGCTGCAGGCGCTACGAAGATCGCGTCGTCGGTGTAGAAGTCACCCCAGGCGGTCGGGTCGGAAGCTTCGAAGGATTCGACCAGAGCCTACTCAGCCGCACGGAGAGCGGCGACGTCAGAGGAGAGAGGGGCACGGCTGGACACTGTCTCGCCTGACCTCGAGCGAGTGGAACGTGGCGGCTGGTTTTCGCAATCTCTGCCGACGCCGGTGATCATCCTCTGGTCAGCGATGATCTTCTCCGACGCCGCCGCACTCCCGTGCGCTCTGCTCGGATGAATACGTCGTCGGGGGCGGTGACGGTGGAGGCGGACGAGTAACTCAGGATCGGGCCCGTTACCCGCGCCATCGCGACTCGCTCGGGTCATCCCTCTGGCCGTGCGGCGGTCTAGTCGTCGAAGGCGACGGCCTCGACCCCGTACTTCGGTGCGGCCGCCATCGTTCCATGTAGAGAGGGGGTCGAATTGCTCGTCCCGCTCAGGTCGAAAGCCCGCTCAGGCGAGAGGACGCTCGCGCACTCGAATGACCTCCGGTCGGAGCGAAGTGTCGAGAGCGTCGCCAGCGTTCGGAGCTAGTCCTCGCCTTCCCAGTACTCGACCGGGGGTCCTGGCCTCGCGAACATGATGTCTTCGTCCTCGACGTCCTTGGCGAGAACCTTTCCGGTGTCGAGGTACTCGATGACCTCGCCGCGGATCATCGAGGAGAGCATCAGTACGCGTATCGGCGTGTCTGTTCGGTTGAAGATCTGATGCGCACCGTCCTTGCCTCGCCGAAAGCAGGCAACGTCACCCTCCTTCAACACCTGCTCGCCTTCGGGCGTGCGCAGCGTCGGCTCGCCGCGGAGCACGATCACCCATTCCTCGTTCAGGTAGTGCGTGTGGTAGGGCCAGAGCTTGCTGCCAGGCTCGACCTCGGACATGGTCGCGCCGATTAGCTCACCGCCGATGTGTTGGCCGACAAGCGCGCCCTTGGCGCGCCAGCCCTCGCGGTCCCTCGTCCCGTCCCACTCGTCGCTGTTGAGGTTGAAGGTCTTCATTCGGTAACAATAGCCTCGTCTCATGGGGACATTCCCGCATCACTCGCCGACGCGAGGGTTCTCTCCAACTTCTTCGTAATTATAATAATTTAGTCAGCTGGCCACAGG
>JBKJWJ010000041.1:0-5351 GCA_046716905.1 Gaiellaceae bacterium | reverse complement strand
GCTCCGCCTCGTCGCACGGGCCGCTGGTGTCGACGCCGGTTGTCGTCCCCGACGGAGTCGTCTCGGTCGTGGTCGTGGTACCGGCAGTCGTGGTGTCGTTCGTCGTCGCGCCGGTCGTCGTGCCGTTCGTGGTCGTGCCGGTCAAGGTGCTGACTCCGTCGTCGGACGATCCGCCCGAAACGGCTCCTCCGGCGAGCGCTCCGCCGGCAGCCAGCAGCACGAGGGCCGCAAGACCGATGATCAGCCTGTTCATTGCTCCTCCTTTGTCCATGGGCCCAGGTTCGTCGACAGCGACCCAAGGGCGGGCAAACCCCGCTTAGAGGAGCGGAAAGCTTTGGTTAAGTCTTGGAGGACCCGTCGCCGGGGAGTCGAACCCCTCCGGCTGCCCGGCGGAATGCCGGCACCGGATCGGCGGTGGGACGGGCGACGACTAGGACGGCGCCGTAGCCGTCTCCCGCGAGAGCATCGACGAGGAGCTGAAGGCCGACGGCGAGCGCGAACGCCTTGTGCGCGTGCTCGCCGCCGAACGGGACGAGGTCATCGTCAGAGGCGAGTCCCGCGATCACATCGCCGTAGGTGACACGTCCCATGGAGACATCGGTGACGAGCGGCGCTCCATCCGAGCTCGGAATGGCGATCGAGAGCGGATTGGTACCGGCTAACGGCAGGCCGCCATCCGGGTGGCCGAGCCGGGCGGGCGAAGTGGCGGTGAGCGCAGCAACGAGCCCCGCGTCGGCGAGCCGCCGGGTCCAGTAGCCGAGCATTCCGGTCGGAAAGCAGTTGGAGGCGACCACCACCCGGGCATTCGCCGGGGGTGACGCGATCTGCGCGTCGCAGACGGCGGCGAGCGTCAGGTAGCCAACCGCGCTACGCCCGTCCCACCGCTCGTACCCCTCCTCTGCGGTGATCCGCTCGGGCCGCGCCTTCGGGTCGATCTCTTGACTCGCGAGCCACTCGACCCGCGAAAGGCCGTGGCCCTGCTTCCCGCGCCGCTCGGCCTCCAGGAAGTGATCTACGAGGACGGCCGCGTCGGCCTCCTCGAAGCCGAGCTCCCGAACCTTCGGGAGGACGTCCTCAGTCCGCATGCGCGCCCGCAAGGGGAAGCGACTTGGTGATCCCAAGACCCTCCTCGCGCTGCGCAGCCGCAATCGCCTCGGCGAGGCGGACGATCTCGATCGCGGCCTCGGCCTCGGGGTTCTCCCACACCAGTGGCTCGCCGCGGTCGGCGCTCTCTCGCAGCCGCGGGTCGAGCGGAATGCGGCCGAGCAACGGGACGTCGAGCTCTGCCGCGAGCGATTCGCCCCCGCCGGAACCGAAGATCTCGTCACCGGTTCCGACGAGAGCGGACATGTTCTCGACGGCGCCGAGAAGCCGAATGTTCGTCGAGCGCGCCATCTGCCCCGCGCGAACCGCGACCTGCTGGGCCGCCGGCTGCGGCGTCGTAATCACCACGACCTCCGCGCGTGGCAGCAGCTGTCCGAGCGAGATCGAGACGTCGCCGGTTCCGGGCGGCATGTCCACGAGCAGCGTGTCCAGCTCGCCCCAGTGCACGTCGGAGAGGAACTGCTCGAGCGCCCGGTGGAGCATCGGGCCGCGCCACATCACCGGGTCGTTCTCCTCGAGGAAGAACCCGATCGACATCAGCTTCAGGTCCCCGCGGACCGGCGGGACGATCATCCGGTCGACGACGACGGGGCGCTGGTGAACTCCGAGCATGTGCGGGATCGAGTGGCCGTAGATGTCCGCGTCGAGGACGCCTGTCCGGTGCCCGAGCTGGTCGAAGGCGGCAGCGAGATTCGCCGTGAGCGTGGACTTGCCGACGCCGCCCTTTCCGCTCGCGACGGCGATCACCCGGGTCGAGCGGTCGAGGGAGATCCCCTTGGTGCGGGGGGAGACGCCACCGCGAAGACGTGCCGTCAGCGCCGACTTTTCCTCCGGTGACATCACGTCGAATGCGAGCGAGACTGTCTCGATCCCGGGCAACGGCAGGAGCTCCCGCTGCACCTGTTCCTCGAAACTGTGGCGGAGCGGGCAACCGGGAACGGTGAGGGCGATCGTGACGGCGATGTGGCTGCCCTCGACGTCGACGCCGCGCACCATCCCGAGCTCGGTAACAGGCTTCTTCAGCTCGGGGTCGATGACCCGGGAGAGCGCCTCGGTGATCTGATCCGGGGTCGGCTGCATGCGGAAAGGACCGTATCAGCGAGCTTGGAGCTCACATAACGAGGATCTCCGAAAGACGTCCCCGTAACTCCTCTGTCGGGGCCGCGGTGACGAGCGAGCGATGCGCGGTATCGAGGGGCGAAGCCTCCCATGGCCCCGCGTCGGCGTAGCCGATCGAAAGCCCGACCTCGGTGACGAGGAGCTGCGCCGCGGCGGTGTCGACTGCGCGGGCCTCGCGGAGGGAACAGACGGCGTCGACCCGGCCGGCGGCGAACTGGCAGAGCGAGAGCGCGAGCGAGCCGGTAATGCGGAACCGCTGGGCGTACCCGGTCAGTGCCACAGCGTGGTCGGCGACCGACGCGGCCAGCGTCCCCTCCATGGCGAGGATCTCGACCGAGTCCTTCGGGCGCACGCCGCCGAGCGGCCGGCCGTCGAGCTTTGCCCCCTCGCCACGAACCGCCGTCCACTCCTCGCCGGTGCCGAAGTCGTGGACGAATCCGAAGACGACGTCGCCCATGGTCGTGCCCTCGGCTACCGCGATCGAGAGGCAGAAGTTGCGCAGGCCGCGCTTGGCGTTCACGGACCCGTCGATCGGGTCGACGACGACCAGCGTGTCCGAGGTACCGAACGTCCGCTCGCCGAGCTCCTCCGAGACCAGCGTGAACTCCGTCCCACCCCGGTGGAGCTCCTCGAGCCGTGCGACGACGGCGCGCTCAGCGGCGTCATCGACGGCAGTCGTGTCGTCGCCTCCGACGCCGGTGGCGAGGATCGGCTCGCGCTCCACGCGCGTCGGCAGTTTCTCCAGCGCCACGCTCACGTCCGCAGCCGCGGCCCGGCAGAGCTCCAGCCAGGGCGTCATTCGAGTGGGAGGAACAACAGTCCGGAGAGGAGCTTGGGATAGAAGTAAGTCGTCTTCTGGGGCAGCGTCTCGCCGGCCTGCGCGAACCGGAAGACGTCTTCGATCCGCGTGGCGCGGACTATGAACGCCCCCTCCGCGCGGCCCTGCTCCACCGCGGCGACGGCCTCGTCCACGGACGGCGTATAGCTCACCTGCCCCGGTGCAAGGGATTCGACGAGCTGGACGTCGAGCGTCCCCTCGTCTCCTTCCACGAGCGCGGCGCCGCCCTTTCGGTAGACGACCGTGGCGGCGCGATCGACAGGCTCCGCCTCGAGTGCGGCGAGCGCCTCGTCGAGCTCCCGGGTCGCGCCTGTCCCGTTGATGTGCTCCGCGATCCGGTGCGTCGGGAAGATCATCAGCCCGCGATCCTCGGTCGACACGAGGACGACCAGGATGTGCTCGGCTCCGAAGGCGAGCGCCGTCTCGTAGCGATGGTGTCCATCTGCGATCAGGAGCTGCTTGTCGGCGAATGCTTCCTCGATGCCTTCCGGTGGGAGTCTCCAGAGCCTGGCGCCCTCCACCTCCATTTCCGGCTCGCCGTCGGGCTGCGCGTACGGAGGCGCGCCGTCGTAGAGCAGAAAAATCGGCTCGGGGTGCGCCTGAAGCGCTTCGAGGAGCCGTTGCCGTCCTTCCTTAGGCCCCGCGTGTGTCCGCTCGTGCGGCAGGACGACCCGGTTCTCGTACGGCTCGACACGGAGGGAGGCGACGAGACCACGCCGAGTCCGCGCGACTCCGTCTGGTCCGACGTACTCCTGCTCGAGCGCCCAGAACGACGGCTCCGAATCACGAACGAGCGCGCCGTCGGAGAGCCATTCCCGCCAGAGCCGGGCGGCGTCGGCCTCGTCGTCGGGCAGGGTCAAGTGCACGACGTTGAACGGGCTTTGCGCCATCAGCTCTTCGCGTTGCGTTTCGTCGATCACGTCGTACGGAGGAGCGACGAGTTGCTCCAACGGGCCGGCGACGGACTCGTCGTAGCGGACGGCCCGAATCGGCTTGATCACGGCCACGAGCCGCACCGTACCATCCTGCTTCGGGCCTAGACTCGGGCCGTGAGCACCATCGCCGACCTCGCTGAGAATCGCGTCGTCGAGGGCACGTACGCGGTCGCCAGAAAGGAACGACGGCGGACGAAGACGGGCTCCGACTACCTCGCGCTCGAGCTCGTCGACCAGAGTGGAAAGATCGAGGCCAGGGTCTGGAACGACGTCGAGCTGCTCGACGGCCGGTTCGTCGAGGGCGACGCCGTGCGCGTGCTGGGACGGGTCGACAAGTTCCGCGACCGGCTCCAGCTGGACGTTCGCGCGATCGAGCATGCCGAGGGACAGGACGCAGCCGAGCTGACACCGGCCATGCGCCGCGACGCCGACGAGCTCGACGGGTTTCTCGAGTTCCTCGGCGGAGAGATCTCGCACGCCGGCCTGAAGACGCTCGTCGGCCGCTTCCTCGCCGACGAGCGCTTTCGTGCCCGGCTCCGTGAGCTACCGGCGAGCCCCGAGTTTCACCACGTCTACGCGGGTGGCCTCCTCGAGCACACGGTTGCCGTTGCGACGCTGTGCCGTGAGACCGCCCAGGTGCACCCGCGGCTCCGAGGCGACCTGTTGGTTGCGGCGGCGCTGCTGCATGACGCGGGCAGGACGCTCGAGCTCGGACGCGGCCCCGCGTTCAGGCCGACAGAGGAGGGGCGGCTGCTCGGGCACGTCCAGCTCGGGATCCGCTCGATCGAGGCGCACGCCGGAGGGCTCGAGCGCGGCGTCCTCGCCGAGGTCGTCCACGCCGTGGCCGTCCACCACGACGGCCGCGCCGCGCGAACAGCCGAGGCGGCCGTCCTCTACCACGCGAACCAGCTCGACGCCGTCGCGGCCACCAGGCCCATCCCGGAGTAGAGAGTGATCGCAGCGGTCTGTGCGCTCGGGGCGAGCCTCGCCTGGGGCCTCGGCGACTTCTTCGGTGGCTTGAAGAGCAGGACCGTGCCGCTGCTCGTCGTCCTCCTGCTGGCTCAGGTCTCCGGCCTCGCCGGCATCGCGATCGCGGTGGGAATCGCAGGCAACCCGCCGCCCGGCACATCGGTGCTCTGGGCCGCCCTGGCCGGCCTCTTCGGCACCGTCGGGCTCGCCGCCTTCTACCGTGGGATGGCGGTCGGCTCGATCAGCGTCGTCGCCCCGATCGTGGCGGTGGCGGCGATCGTGCCGGTCACGTTCGGGATCGCGACCGGTGACGACGTCTCGGCGTCTCAGCTCGCCGGATTCGTCCTCGCGATGGCCGGTGTCGCGCTCGCCTCGTTCGAGCGGCG
>JBKJWJ010000040.1:0-8961 GCA_046716905.1 Gaiellaceae bacterium | reverse complement strand
CCGCGACCTGCTCCCGCTCGTCGAGCGCGCCCGCGAGGCGGGCCTGGGGGTCACGATCCACGTCGGCGAGGAGGGCGGCGACTACGGGATCGCAGAGATCCGCGAGGTCGTCTCCACCCTGCGCCCGGACCGGATCGGCCATGGGATCCTCGCCGCGCAGGACCCGAAGTTGATGGAGCAGATCCGCGAGGCCGGGATCGTCCTCGAGATCTGCCCCACGTCCAACCTCCTGACGAAGGCCCTCGACGGCGAGGACGCTGTGCGCGAGACCTTCCGCGCCTTCACGGAGCACGAAGTGCCGTTCACGATCGCCACGGACGGGCCGGAGATGATGCGCACCCACCTCCGCGACGAGTTCGAGCTCCTCCTGCGGATCGGTGCGCTTGACGAAGAGCGGCTCGCAGAGGCGAATAGGCGAGGGCACGAAGTCACCTTCGTCCGCTCAGAGCCTCAGCTCCAGCGGGCGTAGCGCCGCAAATACTCCCTTCGGTCAATAGCGAAGACAGCCGCGCCTCGTTAGCTTCGATGCATGCAAGAAGCACTCACGAGGATCCCGCCGAGCGTCACCGCGCGGCAGCTTCAGGTCATCGAGCTGATTGCCGCAGGTTGCTCGAACGAGGAGGTCGGGGAGCGACTGGGCATCTCGCCGCGAACCGCCAAAGCGCATTGCGATGCGCTTCGGCAGAAGCTCGGTGTCGCCCGGCGGCGCCAGATCCCAGTCGCCTACCGGCTCCTCACCGGCGAGGACCCCCTCTCACGAAGCCTCGGGCCGATCACTATCGGCTCGGGGGACTGACGGCACCGCGCCTGCGTCCGCGGCGCAGGCGCGGATTCCCCCCGTTAGTGAGTCGAGATCTCCCTACGGCAGGTCTAGCCTGTGACTTGCGGCATGGCAGACATCGTGGACATCCAGCGGCACATCGTCCGCCGTCCACGTCTGACGAACCTCCTCGATAAAAGTCCCGCGCGGCTTAAGCTGCTGGTAGCACCAGCGGGTTACGGGAAGACGACCCTCGCGCAGCAATGGCTCGAGTCGCCCGAACGGCGTGACGTCTGGTACCGCGGCGGCCCCGCTTCCGCAGACGTCGCGGCCCTCGCAGCGGGACTTTCGAAGACCCTTGAAACACTGATACCAGGCGCCGGGAAACGCATGCGCGAACGAATTCGAGCAGTTGGCCACCCAGAAGACGACGTGGATCTTCTTGCAGAACTGTTCGCCGAGGATCTCGACCTCTGGCCGGATGATGCCTGGCTCGCCATTGATGACTACCACTTCGCCATGGCGTCATCTGCTTCTGATCGGTTCGTCGATCTCCTAGCCCGACAGACCGGGATACAAATTCTCTTGACAAGCCGTAGCCAGCCTGGGTGGGCCACTGCTCGACGCGTCCTGTACGGCGAGGTCCAAGTGATCGACCAGCGCACGCTTTCCATGACCGACCAAGAAGCAAGGGCTACCCTCAGGTGGAAAGGTGATTCCGTGTCCGCACTCCTCAAGCGTGCGGCCGGCTGGCCAGCGGTAATCGGACTTGCTTCGCTGCGTGAGCCGAGCTCGTCCGCAGTCGATCACCTGCCCGCCGCTCTATACGACTACTTCGCCGAAGAGATTCTCAATAAGACCAATGTCTCGACCCAGAACGGCTTGGCGATACTCGCTCTCGCACGCAGCTTCGACGCCAACCTCGCTCACGCATTGATTGGTGGCCAATCATCCCAAACCGTTCGAGAAGGGGTGCGACTTGGCGTCGTCGCGCGCGATGAGGGTGGCGTCTACCGAGTTCATCCACTACTGGGTGAGTTCCTTGAGATGCAGCTTCGTGCAGATCGTTCAGCGATCGGAGAGATGGCAAGTGTCGTCGGTAGGTGCTTGCTCTCCGCAGCTCGCCCTGATGACGCTTTCGAACTTGCTGCACGCTTCGGAGACACGGAACTCATCGAGGAAGTGGTTGCACGCTCCTTCGACCGTTTGCTAAGCGAAGGACGGATGGCGACGATTGGCCGATGGCTCGAGCATCACCCTTTTGCGAGCTCCAATTCACCGATCGTTTACCTCGCCGAAGCGGAAACCGCCTATCGCCAGGGCCAACACAGCAGAGCGCGCGAGCTCGCAGAGCAAGCCACTGTCAGGCTCGATCCAAATTCACCGCTCATGTCACGCGCCTTGACTCGGGCTGGTCAGAGCGCTTTGCTGGCCAGCTGCGAAGCAGACGGACTGGGATTCTTCGAAACAGCTCGCGAAACCGCACACACGCCAGGCGAGGTACGAGAGGCTCTGATTGGGCTCTATTTCGCCGCCTCTGAGCTGGGACTTCCTGCCGCGAGCGCATATCTAGAGGAACTCGGGAGCCTCGCTGATGGCTCTCCCGAAACAACGTTGAGAATCGAGGCCGCGCGTCTCACACACGCCACTCGGACAGGAGCGATCGCTGACGCTGTCGAACGTGCCTTGGCTGTCAGACACCTCGTCAGCGGCGCAGCAGATCCGTTGGCCTCGACAGGCTTCCTTCACATGCTTACCAACGCTTTAAATCTCGCCGGTCGTTACGATGAAGCGACTGAGAGCGTCGCGAGCCTGATCGAAACCGCAAGGCGCTATCGGCTTGCAATGCCGGTGCCCCACGCGCTCCTCAACCAGGCGCTGGCGCGTCATGGGCGTCGTCAGTATGCCGGTTGCCACGCTTCGCTCAACGCGGTCAGCCGCTACGTCGGAAGTGGAGGCGATACGTATTTGGAGTTCAGCGTTCAGGCCATTAGAGCAAGGGTGTTGGCAAGTGAGGGACGGCTAGAGGATGCACAACAAGAGGCCCTTCGCCCATCGGACACGATTTCGAGTCCACCTCTCCGGGCTGAATATCTAGCCTCGCAGAGCATGGTGTATGCACTGTCCGGGCAGAGCGAGTACGCAGCCGCACTCGCTCACGCCGCCCACATTGCTTTTCCTAGCTCTGTCGAGGCGCGTGTTCTTACAGCATGTACCTCCGCCATCAACGCCCAGGGAGATGCGGACCGTTTTCGTCAGAGAGCACGGGAAGCCTGGAGGACTGCGGACAACACCGGCAACTTCGACAGCCTTGTATGCGCTTACCGAGCGCATCCTCCTCTGTTAGTCGCCCTGTTCGAGACGCTGGGGTCGGAGGTCCACGGGCTGGTAGGTCGTGCTCGTGACGTCCCTCTGGCCCGAAGGCTGGGTATCCGAATCCGCACTGCGGCGGTCTCGGCAGACGATCTGCTCACTCCGCGAGAAACCGAAGTCTTCGAATTGCTTCGCTCGGGTCTTACCAACAGAGCTATAGCGCAGGCGCTAGTAGTAAGCGAAGCAACCGTGAAGGTACACCTTCGGCATATCTATGAGAAGTTCGGAGTTCGAACACGCGCCGAGGCCGTGGCTCGCAGCCTCACCCAGTAACGGCAATTCGCAGATCGAGTTCTTCGTGCTCGGAAGCCTCCGATTCAAAAACGAGATTGAGGCCAGAACGGTAGTTCTCATCCGCACCAGCAAGGATGGCTTCGAAGGCGGCAACGACATTCGTGTCGAACTGGGACTCAACCGCCTGCGCAAGGCGCAGGCGTGCGACTCGGCTCGGCATCGCATCCCTATAGGGACGATCAGACGTCATTGCGTTGTATGCGTCGGCCACGGCGATGATCCGCGAAAGCGGAGGGATCGCATCCCCACAGATCTTGTCGGGATAACCCTCGCCGTCGATCCGTTCGTGGTGGTGGCGGACGATGTTCGCGATTTCAGCGTAGTCCTCAACGTTCGCGAGAATCCGCTCGCCGATCTCTGCGTGCTGCTCCATCTGACGCCTCTCTTCGAGAGTTAGCGCTCCAGGCTTCTCGAGCAGTCCGGGAGCCAATCCGATCTTGCCGATGTCGTGGACGAGGCCACATAGATGAGCAAGACGCTGATTCTCTTCCGTCATGTGCATTCGGGTCGCGATGTCGCGCGCGTAGACAGCAACGGCCGCCGAGTGTCCAGCCGTGTACTTATCCCGGGCATCTAGCGTTGCTACGAGAGCAGTAGCAAACGAAAGATTCGCTTTCTGAAGGTGAATATTGACCTCATCGAGCGCCTGCCGCGCGTCGCGCTCCTCGCGGTACAAGCTGTAGAAGCGGTGAGCTGCAAACGCCGGAGCCACGAAAAACACCACGCTCCACTGGGAAATGTCCCGACAAGCGTAGATCAGCAGGACAACGACAGGCGTGTAGAGAGGAACCGTTCCGAGAAGAACCGGCCTGACTAGTTGAATGGTTTCGGCAAACGGGAGACCACGGAGGGCCCCGGTTGCCGCTCCTAGGAGTGCATCGACCACTGCCTCGGCAAGAGCGGCAGCCGCTACCGCCGCACATACATTCCCGAAGCTTGGGTTGTCGGTGGCAACCGCCATCGCGGCAAGACCTGCACAGGCACCGGCGAGAGCACGACTCGACGTCCATACGACCCAACGGGCATACGGCCGGCCGAAGTCACCGGCCAGGGTGACCACCGCTACGAGCATTGCCTCAAGGGGTCCGAAGAGCGTTGCCGCAAGCAAGAGCGGAAGAACCGACACTGAGATCTGCAGCCGAGCGGCGATGTGAACGACCTGACGTTCTGCGACTAGCCCCATAACGCCGAGAGCCAAGATGAACCAGGGGGAAGCATGGACGCCTGCGCCGAACCCATAAAGGATCAGAGCTAGCGCGACTGCACTGAGGCCCGCAGTACCGGCAAAAGCAAGGACACGAAGCTCATGCGCTGGCTTGTTGCGGAACCTCCCGAAACCCCCTTGTAACTCACCCAGAAGGGGGATAAGATCGGAACTGCCGTTAGTTCCCCTCAAGGGAGGATTCATGAAGTTTCGTCTGCTCTCTCTGATGGCGTCATGCGCGTCGGTAGCGGCAGTAGCCGGCGCAATTCGCGTCTGGTAAGGCCGCTCGCGGAGTCTCCGTTTTTCCACGCGCGTGGGCATCCCCCTGTTGAGGGATATGTCCACAGGGTGTGGAAAACCGGGGCGGTGGCTCCGCGAACCTAGATTTCTCCTGATCGCCTGACTAGGCGATCAGGCTGCGGCGAAAGCCCACGGCGACTGCATGTGCGCGAGAGCGCGCCTGCAGTTTGGCCAGAAGATGTCGTACGTGGGACTTCACGGTCTCTTCAGAGAGGAAGAGACGGACGCCGATCTCCCGGTTGACGAGGCCCTCCGAGATCAGCTGGAGGACTTCGATCTCCCGGGCGGTCGGCTCTTGCTCAAGCTCCTTGAGCGGAGCCGTAAAAGGGATGACCTCACCTGCACCGCTGGCCGTCCTTCGCTGCGCAACTGCTTCGAAGCGCCTCGAGTGGTCCATGTAGCGACTCAGGATGTCTTTTCGCTCTGCAGCGTCCACAACCCAGGTATCGGCGCCCTGTGGACAAGCTCACTCCCCCTTTTGAGGGACAGCCCCTACTGCATCTCCAGGCGCTCACGCAGCTCCTGGAGGTCGTTCCACGTCTCCTGCCTGATTCGCTTGATCTGATCGAGCAGCGGCGTCTCGCGCGTCTCGTCCTCCCAGTCCACGCGCGCGAGGAGCCGGTCGCACTGCTGCAGAGTCTGTTCGAGCTGCAGAACGTGCCTCTCCTCCACCGCTCGATCCTCTGCCTCTCGGTCGCGGAATGTAAGACCAGGGTTTTCCTGGAACTCCTAGACCGGCGGGGGACCTTCGACCGGCTCTGGGATCGGGGCGTCGAAGATGACCTCCCGTTCCTTCGGCTGGAGCTTGCCGGCCTTGATCTCCTCGGCCCAGTGGCAGGCCACGAGGTGGCCGTCGGAGAGCTTCCGGAGCGGAGGCACGTCTGTCGTGCAGCGCGTTGGCTGGATGAAGGGGCAACGTGTGTGGAACCGGCAGGCGGCCGGCGGATTCGCAGGGCTGGGGAGGTCACCGGGAAGCAGAATCGCTTCTCGTTTTGCCTCAACCTCCGGATCCGGGATCGGGACCGAAGAGAGCAGCGCGATCGAGTAGGGGTGGAGCGGGTTGTCGTAGAGCTCTTCCGCGGGCGAGATCTCGACGATCGTGCCGAGGTACATGACCGCGATCCGGTCGGAGATGTGCCGCACGACGGCGAGGTCATGCGCGATGAAGAGATACGTCAGGTCGAACTCGCCCTGGAGCTCCTCGAGCAGGTTGATGATCTGCGCCTGGATCGAGACGTCGAGGGCCGAGACGGGCTCGTCGGCGACGATGAAGTCCGGATTCACGGCGAGGGCGCGCGCGACGCCGATGCGCTGGCGCTGCCCGCCCGAGAACTCGTGCGGGAAGCGGCCGGCGGCGTCCGCCGGAAGGCCGACGGTCTTGAGCAGCTCGCGCACCCGCCCAGGCAGCTCGCGGCGGCCGGCGAGCCCGTGGGCCCGAAGCGGGTCGCCCACGATCCGGCCGACGCTGTGCCGCGGGTTCAGCGAGGCGAACGGGTCCTGGAAGACCATCTGCATCCGGCGGCGCAGCGTCCGGAGCTCGCCCTCGCTCTTGTCGGTGATGTCCTCACCGGCGAAACGAATCTTCCCCTCGGTCGGCTCGTAGAGGCGAAGAATCGTCCTCCCGACCGTCGACTTCCCGCATCCGGACTCGCCGACCAGGCCGAGTGTCTCGCCCTTGCGGATCTCAAAGGTGACGTCGTCGACGGCGCGGATGTCCCCGACGTGGCGATCGAGGAGGACGCCGCTCTTGATCGGGAAGTAGACCTTGAGGTTCTCGACCTCGACGAGGTTGCCGTTCTGGCTCACGCGGCCGGCGTCGCTATCGCTCGGAGCTTCGCCCACTCCTCTTCGGGAACCGGGTTGAAGCAGGCGACCTTGTGGCCGGGTTCGATCTCGAGGAGCGGCGGCACTTCCTGCCGGGAAAGATCGACTTCGTAGCGGCAGCGCGGCTGGAACGGACACGATTGCGGTGGGCTGAGCATGTCGCGAGGGTTCCCGCCGATCGGCGTCAGCTTCTCGCGCGGCCCGGCGTCGAGCCTGGGGATGCTCTGCAGCAGGCCGAGGGTGTACGGGTGCCGCGGCCGCGCGAAGAGGGCTGTCGCCGAGCCCGTCTCCATGAACATGCCTGCGTACATGACGTTCACTCGCTCGCACATGCCTGCGACGACGCCGAGGTCGTGCGTGATGAGGATCAGTGCCGTGTCCTGCTCGCTGACGAGCTCACGGAGGAGGCCGAGAATCTGCGCCTGGATCGTCACGTCGAGCGCCGTGGTCGGCTCGTCGGCGATCATCAGCTTCGGCTTGCACGCGAGCGCCATCGCGATCATGGCGCGCTGCCTCATTCCGCCCGAGAACTGGTGGGGATAGTCCCGAAGCCGCGCCTTCGCGGTCGGGATCCCGACCCGGTCGATCAGCTCGCCGGCGCGGGCCTCCGCCTCCCTCTTGTTCATGTCGAAGTGGGTCTGGAGGGCCTCTCTGATCTGGCGGCCGATTGTGAGCACCGGATTCAGGCTCGACATCGGATCCTGGAAGATCATCGCGATCTCCTTGCCGCGAATCTTCCGGAGCTTCCGGTCGGAGAGCTGCAGGAGGTCCTGGCCGCCGAACATCGCGCTGCCCCCGACGACCTTGCCTGCGCGAGAGAGGATCCCGAGGAGCGCGAGGGAGGTCACGCTCTTCCCGCAGCCCGACTCGCCGACGATCCCGAGGGTCTCCCCCGGCGCGATGTCGAACGAGATGCCGTTGACTGCGTGGATCGTGCCGCGCCGGGTCCAGAACTGGACGCGCAGGTCCTCGACGGACAGCAGTGGCTCGCGAGTGCTCAACGGCCGCGCAGCTTGGGGTCGAGTGCTTCGCGGAGGCCGTCGCCGATCAGGTTGAAGCCGAGCACCGACACGACGATGGCCGCGCCGGGGATCAGGGCCAGGAACGGCGCAACCTGCAGGTACTCGTTCACCTCGGTGAGCATGCTCCCCCACTCCGGCGTCTCGTCCGGGTCCTTCAGGCCGATGCCGAGGAATCCGAGGCCTGCGACGTCGATGATCGCGGTCGCCATCGCGAGTGTCCCCTGGACGATCACGGGCGAGAGCGAGTTCGGGAGGATGTGCGAGAAGAGGATCTGGGGGCGCCTGATGCCCACGGACCGTGCGGCCAGGACAAAGTCTGCTTCACGCTGCGCAAGCACCGAACCTCGGAGGAGCCGGGCGAAGATCGGAACATTCGCCAGACCGACGGCGATCATCACCTCCTTCAGGCCCGGGCCCAGGGCTGCAACGATCCCGATGGCGAGGAGCAGGCCCGGGATCGCCAGCATCACGTCCATCACGCGCATGATCGCCGAGTCGACGAAGCCGCCTACGTAGCCCGCGATCGCCCCGAGCACGAGGCCGACCGAAAGCCCGATCGCGACCGAGACGATCCCGATGATGAGGGAATAACGCGCGCCGTAGATGATCCTCGAGAAGAGGTCACGGCCGAGCGGGTCGACGCCGAAAAGGTGCTCGGACGAGGGCCCGGGACAGCATCCATTCGCAATCAGCAGCAGGTTCTGCTCGACCGGATCGTGCGGTGCGAGCCACGGCGCGAAAATCGCGGTGAAGAGGAAGACGAGGATGAAGGAGAAGCCGACGATCGCGCCCGGATTCCGAACCAGGCGGAACCACGCATCGCGCCAGAGGCCCGAGGGCGCCTCGAGCTGGATCTCCGTTGCCTCGGCCTGCGCGACGCTCAACGATCACCTTTTGACCAGATCGCGCTCTGTGACCGCGGAGCGAGGCGGTGCTTTGCAGCGCCCCACAGAGTGCGAGATGGACGGAAGGGGATCGACACTAGGAGTAGCGAATCCGCGGGTTGATGATCGCGTACGAGATGTCCACGACGAGGTTCACGAGGACGAAGACGAGGGCCAGGAAGAGGATCCCGCCCTGGAGCACGGCGTAGTCGCGGTTGAAGATTGCTTCCCGGAGCCACGAGCCCATGCCCGGGAACGCGAAGACAGTCTCAGTGAGGATTGCGCCCGAGAGCAGCAGAC
>JBKJWJ010000039.1:0-5119 GCA_046716905.1 Gaiellaceae bacterium | reverse complement strand
AGCCGCTCTTCGACCGGAAGTGCACGTCGTGCCACCCGGTCGCCTATCCGTACCTCGACCTGCGTCCGGGCCGCTCGTACAGCGAGCTCGTCCGGGTGCCCGCGGCGACGGCGCCGGCGTTTGCCCGTGTCCTGCCAGGACGCCCCGAGCTCTCGTACCTCCTCACGCACCCGCCCGACCCGTCGCTCCGCAACCTGCTCACCGAGAACGAGCGCGAGCTACTCGTCCGCTGGATCCGAGAGGGAGCCGGCCGTGACTAGCCCCGCGCCGCGCGTCCTCGTGATCGCGAAGGCCCCGGTGCCGGGACGGGCCAAGACCCGGCTCGTGCCGCCGCTCACCGGCGAACAGGCCGCTGAGCTTCAACGGGCACTCTTGCTCGACACCCTGGACGCATGCCGCGCCGAGGTCGAAGACGTCGCGATCCTGCACGCCTTCCCGGCCGAGGCGCCTGTCTTCGGCCAACTCGCCCCCGGTACGCCGCTGCTCCTCCAGGAGGGTCGTGGACTCGAGGACGCACTCGGCCGGACCTTCGCGCGACACGTCGGAGCCGGGCCGGTCGCGATCGTCTCCTCGGACGTGCCCGGGCTGCCAACCGGCTCGCTCGCGCGCACCTTCGCGGCACTCGAGCGCGGCGCGGACGTCGTGCTCGGGCCGGCCAACGACGGCGGGTACTGGCTGATCGCGATGGCCGAGCACCATCCGGAGCCGTTCCGGGAGATCCCGTGGTCGACACCCGCAGTGCTCGGCGTCACCCTCGCCCGCTGCGCCGAGGCCGGCCTCCGCGTGGAGCTCCTCGACGTCTGGCGGGACCTCGACACCGCCGTCGACCTCGCCTTCGCCCGCCACGCCGGCGAAGAGCTCCACGCCCCAAACACCCTGGCTGTGCTGGGCGCTCTCGAGGTGCCGGAGCCACCGGAGCTCGAGCTCGAGGCCAGCGAGCTGCTCGCCGGATCCCCCTGGCGCGCTGTCCTCAGCGACCGCCTGCGCGGGGCCGACGGGCGCGAGACCGGCTACTCGTACCTGGCGGTGCCGCGGGCGGTCTTCGTCGTCGCCGTCACCCTGGCCGAGGAGCTGTTGCTCGTGCGCCAGTACCGCCACCCCGTGCGTGACTGGACGCTCGAGGTGCCGGCCGGCTCCGTGCAGGACGGCGAGACGCCGCAGGAGGCCGCCGTCCGCGAGCTCGCCGAGGAGACGGGCGGCAGCGCGCGCGCCTGGCGCCACCTGACGACCTTCTACTCCTCGAGCGCGCACCTGTCGCTTCGGTCCGACGCGTTCCTCGCCACCGGCGTCGAGGTCGGCACCGCTGCACCGGATCAGGACGAGCGGATCGAGCTCGTCCGCCTCCCGCTCCGCGACGCGCTCGAGCGGGCACGCACCGGCGGCTTCTACGAGGGTCAGACGGCGCTTGCGATCCTGCTCGCCGCTCCCCACCTGAACGGAGGCGCTCCGTGATCGGCGTCTTCGGGGGCTCCGGGTTCTACGAGTTCCTGAGCGACGCCGACGAGGTGGAGATCGACACTCCCTACGGGCCGCCGTCGGCGCCGATCGTCGTCGGCGAGCTGGCCGGGAGCCGGGTGGCGTTCCTGCCGCGCCACGGCCGCCGGCACGAGCTGCCCGCCCACCGCGTGCCTTACCGCGCCAACGTCTGGGCGCTGCGCGAGGTCGGCGTCCGCCGGATCATCGGCCCGAACACCGCCGGCGCACTCCGCCCGGATTTTCAGCTCGGCGACTTCGTCGTCTGCGACCAGTTCGTCGACCGAACGCGCGGCCGCGCCGACACGTTCTACGACGGCCCCGAGACGACCCATGTCTCGGCCGCAGACCCGTTCTGCCCGGACCTGCGCCGGATCCTCCTCGAGTCCGCCGGCGCCCTCAACATTCCGGCTCGCGACGGAGGAACCGTCGTCATCATCCAGGGACCGCGCTTCTCGACCCGGGCAGAATCGCGTTGGTTCGCCTCGATGGGCTGGGACGTCGTCAATATGACCGCCTATCCGGAGGCGTACCTCGCGCGGGAGCTCGAGCTCTGCTACGCGAGCGTCTCCATGGTCACCGACCACGACGCGGGCGTTGCCGGCGGGCATACGGTGGATGCGCGAACGGTGCTGGAGGTCTTCGCCCGGAACATCGAGCGGTTGCGCGACCTGCTCCAGCACGCGATCCCGCTGATCGGCGAGCAGCCGGAAGACGTGTGCGCGACGGCGCTCCACGGAGCGCGACTGTCGTGAGCACGACCCTGGCTCCGCGCCTGCGGGGCTTCGAGGCCGCACCGGCGTGGAGGGCGGTGGCCGCCGCGGCGCTCGCGGCAGGGCTCGTGGCCCTCGAGGTCTTCATCCGCAGCGAGACCGGCCTGCGCGGGCAGGTCGCCGGGCAGCTCGCCGCCTTCGCTCTCTACCTGCCCGCAGCGTGGCTCTGCTGGCGCGGCCTGGGGATCGGGAGGCGGGGCGTCGTACTCGTGCTCGGCGCGGCGGTGGTGCTGCGCCTCGCCGCGTTCGACCCCTTGTCGCCGCCGCCGCTCACGACGGATACGTACCGCTACGCGTGGGACGCCCGCGTCCAGGCGGCCGGCGTCAATCCGTACCGATACGCGCCAGCCGCGCCGGAGCTCGAGCACCTGCGCGACACGGAGATCTGGCCGAGCGTGAACCGCAAGGACTGGCTGACGGTCTACCCGCCCGGGGCCGAGGCGTCGTTCCTCACCGCCCGAACCGCCTTCGGCCCAGGCCTACGCGCGACGACCTGGCTCTTTCTGCTCGCGGAGGGCGCCGCGCTCGTCCTGCTCGTGGTGGTGGTCGTGCGCCTGCGCGCGCCGCCCGAGCGGGTGGCGATAGCGGCCTGGCACCCGCTCGCCGTGAGCGAGATCGCGGGCAACGGCCATGTCGACGCGCTGGCGCTCCTCGCCGGCGCCGCGCTCCTGGCGGCCTGGGCCGGCTGGCAGCGGGGGCTCGCGGGCGTCGCCGTGGGCTTGGGCGCGCTCGTCAAGCTGGGCCCGCTCCTGCTCGTGCCCGCGCTGGCGCGTCGCGGCGGCCACCGCTTCGCGCTGGCGGCGCTCGCCACCGTCGGGGCGGGGTACGCGCTGTACGCGACGGCGGGCCGGAACGTCGTCGGCAGCCTCTTCCGCTACCTCGACCGCGAGGATCTCGGCTCGCTCGCCTGGCGGACGCTCGCGCCCCACCTCGGCCGGGAAGGTGCGAGCGCGCTGCTGCTGCTCGGGGTGGTGGCGCTCACGGCGGTCGTTTCACTGCGCGCGCACGACAGCGTCGAGCAGGTCGCCCGGAGCTGCCTGCTCGTGCTCGGCGCACTCCTCCTCGCCGCGGCGTTCCTTCAGCCGTGGTACGCGCTCTGGCTGCTGCCGTTCCTGGTGGTCACGGCGGCGCCCGCCTGGCTCTGGCTGACGGGAACCCTGCCGCTCCTGTACACCTTTGGGCTGGAGGATGGAGCGCTCCCCCTGTGGGTGCGGATCGCGATCTACGTGCCGTTCGCCGCCCTCTCGCTCGCGTGGCTCGTCCGTCCGCGCCGCCCCCGGCCGGTGCCGCCGCCCGCCCTCGAAGGCCCGATCCGCGTCGCCGCCGTCGTCCCGGTGCTGGACGAGGTCGAGGCGCTGCCGCGCCTGCTCGGCGAGTTTCGGGCGGAGGCCGTCGACGAGATCGTCGTCGTTGACGGCGGCTCGCAGGACGGGACGCCGGAGGCGGCTCGCGCCGGCGGCGCCCGGGTGGTCGTCGAGCCGCGCCGCGGCTACGGGCGCGCCTGCCTCACGGGCGTGGAGGCGACCGATGCGGAGATCGTCGTCTTCCTCGACGGGGACGGGAGCGACGACCCGGCCGCGATCCCGCGGCTCCTCGCGCCCATCCTGGCGGGTCGCGCGGCGCTCGTCCTCGGGGCGCGCACCGACCTCGAGCCGGGCGCGCAACAGCCCCACCAGCGGCTTGGCAATCGGCTCGTGACGCTGCTCGTGCGCGCCTGCTACCAGGTGGACGTGCGCGACATCCCGCCGATGCGGGCCGTCCGCCGGGACGTCCTGCTCGGACTCGGGATGACGGAGCTGACCTACGGCTGGCCGACGGAGATGGTGGTCAAGGCCGCCCGCTCAGGCATCGCGCTCGTCGAGGTCTCGGTGCCGTCCCGGCCGCGACGGGGCGGACGCTCGAAGGTCTCCGGCCGTCTCGGCCCCTCCCTGAAGGCGGGAGCGAGAATGCTCGCCGTGGTGGCGAGGTACGCCTGAGCCGCCCTACCTCGACGCTACTATCTCGGTTCCCTGGGGGTGTTCCCGAGCGGTCAAAGGGGACGGGCTGTAAACCCGTTGGCTCCGCCTTCGGAGGTTCGAATCCTCCCGCCCCCATCTCCTTGCCGCTTGCCCCGAACTTTCGCGAAGCCGCGCTCCGGGGGTAGGCCGGTCTAACTCGGTGAGTCTGGAAGCGAAGCGGGTGGAGCCCGCTTCGCGGCGGGCGGTCTGAGTCTGTAGATCCAGAAGATCGGCAGCAGGACGAGCGCGGCCGCGCCGAATGCGAGCGCCGTCACGCCCAGCAAGTCGAGGACGGCGCCACCGACCAGCGCGAGGGCGGCGCCGAGCAGCGCCGAGCCGAGGTCATTGAAGCCGAGGAGTTTTCCCCGCTCGGCGGGGCTCGCGCTGTCGGCAAGCTGCGCGGTCGCGGCGACGAACGAGACGTTCCAGCCGAGCCCGAGGCCGAAGAGCAGCACGCCCGTCATCCAGACACCTTCGAAGGCCTGGATGCCCGCGCAGGACACGGCCATGACGATCAGCCCCGTGGCGAGGGCGCGTGTCCGCCCCACCCGATCGATCAGCGGCCCGATCACGAGCACGAGCGCGTACATCCCGAAGACGTGGGCTCCGATGATCGGGAAGATCAGGTGCTGGGCGTGGTCCCGGTGGTCGACGACGACGTAGCCCGTCAGGTTCATCACCGAGACCATCACGGACATCGACGCGAACCCGGCCAGCAGCGCGGGGATCACGCCGGGGCGGCGGAGGATTTCGCGGAGCGGCGCTGCGGGCTCGGGCGGGCCCTCGACCCTGGGGCCGAGCAGCTCGGCGATCCGCTTCGGATCCGGCCGGACGTTGAGTGCGAGCACGAGCGCCACGAGCGAGAGAACGCCGGCG
>JBKJWJ010000038.1:0-5088 GCA_046716905.1 Gaiellaceae bacterium | reverse complement strand
AGACGTCCTGGTTCAGGGCAGCGGTGAGAACTGCAATCCGCGGCGACCGGTCGATCGGCTCGCGGGGCGGCAGCGTGCCTCTGACGCCGTAGAACCAGACGCCTGTTTCGTCACCCGCAGCCTCAACAGCGGACCTCGCGCTTGGCGGGAAGAGAACGGTTCCGGCGGGCATCTGCCTTCCGAGCGCGTTCGTGAACGGAGCGGTGGAGAGCTCTGCCGTCAAGCCGGCCGCGAGGAGGCCGTTCAGCGTCCGGACCGCCGTCGCCGAGTCGATCGCGAGCGCGAACGCGGAGGCGCCTTCCGAGCCATCGACGCCGCCCGGTGCGGTGTCAACCCTCTGTACCCGCTTGGTCTTCGGAGCGAACGTAGCCGAGTCGGGGATCGTGGCAACGTCAGCGCCCCAGAGATAGCCATGACTCCAGGCTCCCGGCGGGGCGTACAGGATGCTGATCCGGGACGAGATGTCCACACCGGGACCGAGCGTCGTGTCGGCGAGGCCACGGAGCGCCTGGTTCATGAACACCACGAACGAGCCCTCCTCGAAGCGCGTCGAGCCGCCTTGGTAGCCCTTTTTCAGCTGATCGACCCGGATGCCGTTCGCGAGCAGCCAGCGGACGAGGCGGCGAGCCTCAGCTTCACTTCGCTGACCCTCGCCCCTGGGGATCACGTACGCCTTCGGGTACTCGTGCATCCAGTTGTTCTCTGCGTTGTCGAAGCCGGGCGGCAGGTCTGCCGTCGTCGGCCTCGGGGCGTCGGTGACGCCGCGCCGGTAGACCTCGAGCTGGTCGTGCATGAGGTCGACTCGATTCGCGGTGTCGAAGAGCAGCGTCGACCAGATCGTGTGGTACTGCACCAGGCGCGATCCGGCTCGGCCTACCCTGTCGTTCTGGCTGAGCAGCGGGCCGCAGTTCGTCCTCGGCGGGTCGCTCCCGGGTACGAGGCTCAGGCTCCGGCACATCTCGACCGTCGAGCCGTTCAGGCCGACGAGCTGCGAGTACATCGGCGTGTAGAACGGGCCCCAGTCATCCCAGCTCTCGGCCCACTGCGGGCCGATCCGAGTGGTGCCGTCCTCGCAGATCCCCCCTTCCGGAATGCTCCCGTCGGCGCACCAGTCGTTGATGGGACGCGTGACCTGGAAGTCGAGGGCGTTGAGCGCGGCCTCGTTGGCGTCGATCCGGCTCTGGTTCCACTTGAGCCACATGTCGTATTCGATGCCGGGGTTGTGCGGCTTCGTCGTCGCCTCGATCAGGGTCGGCGTCACGAAGCCGTGGGTGTCGAGCATGTCGGGCGCAAGCCACTTCTGCATCACGGCGACCGACGCTTTGACCTCCGACTGCGACTGCGTCAGGTAGTCGCGGTTCATGTCGAACCCGTTTCCGTTCGGCCGCGAGTTGGTGATCCGGCCGTCGGGGTTCATCACGACGTTGAAGAGCACGATCGACCGATTGAGAATTGCGTCGACCTCCGGGTCCGCACCGTATGGCGTCGTCGCGAGCCGCTCGATGATCTGGAGGCTGGCGTCCACTCCGTCGGACTCGCCGCCGTGGATCGCGTTCTGGATGAAGAGCGGGACTTTCACGTCGTTGCCCGTTTTCTCGAGGATCTTCTGAGACTTCTCGGGATCCTCGAGGGCGTAGCGGCGGATCTTCTCCCAGTTGGAGGCGGAGCGCCGCTGCGCCTTCGTATCGAGCGCATTGAAGGTGACGAGGTAGAGATCGCGTCCAAGTGCGGACTTGCCCATTACCTCGATGGTCATGCGGCCGTTGCTCCTCGCCTGGATGCCGTCGAGCGTGCAGCGGATCGCGTAGTACGGGATGTGCGGGTAGCTACCCGGTGGATGCGTAGGGCTGGTGCCGTCAGGCAGGGCACCCGTCGCGTCAGGCTCCGGGGTGCCGCACCATGGAGGCGCGATGGCGGCGCCGGCGGTGCTCGCCCCCAGGGTTGGAAGGACAAGGAGAACTGCGAAAAGCGACAACCACGGAATCAATCGGCGTCGGGACAAGCGGGCACCTCCTCGGACGCCGGCGCCCCCCGGCCACCGTGGTCCTTTTGATATCCGCCCATCTATACGACGATGCGGGAGGCGAGTCAACCTCGATTCCGGCTCGCGATCAGACGTCCAGGCCGGCGATCGTCTCTCGGAGGGCCCGCCGCTCGGCGGCGAGCGTCCGGAATGCCTTCGCGAAGCGCCGCTCGCCGGTCGAGCTCAACCGGAGGAAGACGACACGCGCGTCGTCCGGGGACCGCTCGCGCTCGAGGAGTCCGGCCCGCTCGGCGCGGCCCACGAGCTCGGTCACGGTGCTCTGAGCGCGCTGGAGCCGGCCGGCGAGCTCGGTGACCGTCGCGCGCCCGCTCCGGTCGGGGGCACCTTTGATCTGGAGCAGCAGCAGGTACCAGGCGGGCGTCAGCTCGCATTCGCGTGCGACCCGTTCGGTCTCGCGGACGAAGCGCCGGAGCGCAGCACGGAACTCCGCCACGCGGACTACCCCCTCCACGGTGGGGGAGCGATTGCCGGCCCGTCTCGCCCTCACGGCGTTCGATCGTACGCCGCGCGCGAGAGGATGTGTCCATGCAAGGCCTCATCGACGCGACCTCGTCGTTCTTCGACCAGCTCACGTCGATCGCCTGGCCCCTGCTCGGCCTCGCCGTGCTCTGTCACCTCGGACGAATCGCGTCCAGGACGCGTGCCTGGCTGAACATCGTCCGCGCCGCATACCCGGAGGCGGCCGTGCGGTGGCGGGACACGTTCGGGGCGTATGCCGCCGGGATCGGCGCGAACGCGATTCTCCCCGGTCGCGGCGGCGACCTCCTGCGGCTCTACATCGCCAAGCACCGGGTCGAGGGGTCGACGTACCCGACGCTCGGGGCGACCATGCTCGTGGAGACCATCTTCGACACGCTCGTCGGCTCGCTGCTCATCGGCTGGGCGCTCGTGACGGGAGTCCTGCCAGGCCTTGGTGTCCTACCCGACCTGCCGGCGATCGACTGGCTCTGGCTGTTCCGAAATCCTCAGGCTGCGGCCGGCGTCCTCTTCCTGCTCCTCGTCGTTGCGACGGTGGTCGCGCTCTTCGCCGCGCGCCGGGTGACGGAGTTCTGGAAACGCGTGCGTCAGGGGTTCGCCGTCCTGCGTGAGCCGCGTCGCTACGTGCGCCGCGTCGCGCTTTTCCAGGCGTTCGACTGGGGTTTCCGGATCGCCGGTATCTACTTCTTCCTCCGCGCCTTCGGCCTGGCGGCGGACGCCCACAACATCTTCGTCGTCCAGGTCACTCAGAGCCTGGCGACACTGCTTCCGCTGACGCCGGGCGGGATCGGGACCGAGCAGGCGCTGCTCGTCTACCTCTTCGAGGGTGCGGCCGCCTCATCGGACATCCTCAGCTTCAGCGTGGGAGTGAAGCTCGTCGTGATCGCGGTGAACCTCACGCTCGGGACGATCGCGACGTTCGTGATGCTGAAGTCGTTCAGGTGGCGCAGGGCGATCAAGGACGACGCGGCCGCCGCCGAGCAGGCGTAAGCCTCAGCGGTCTGCGCCGACCTCGTCCGGGCCGAGCACCTTCTTCCACCAGTCGCCATCCCGCGACTGAAGGGAGCTTTGGGCCTGGGCCACATAGCTTGCGAGCTCGGCTTCCTTCGTGGCGAGGCGCTTTTCGAGCGCCTGGAGCTTCTCTTCCCGCCGCTCGACCTTATCGAGGCGGAGCTCGACCTCGGCCTCGGCGCCTGCGTCGCGGAGCTCGACCTCGGCTTCGCGCTCATCCAGCTCCTTGAGCCGTGCACGGAGGGCGCTCTCGCTCTCAGCGACGCGCTTTTCCCGGCGGTCGATGCGCTTGTCCTGCGAATCGGACGCCTCTTCCAGGTCGCGGATCGCGACCTCGCGGTCGATGAGGTCCTTCTCCCGCTCCTCGAGCTGCTGGCGGAGCTGCTCGACGTCGCGTCCGGACTGCTGCTCGCCCTCGACCCGCCCGAGCTGGGCCTCCCGGCGATTGAGCTCCGCCTCGCGGGTGGCGAGCATGAGCTCGCGCTCCTCGACCTCCGCGGCCCTGGCTTCCGCAGCTTCGGAGACGGCGGAGACTTTCGCCTCGGCCTCCTTCGCGACGCTCCCGTGGCTCGCCAACTGGACGCGAAGCTTTTCGGACTCGACCCGCATGAGCTCCTCGCGCTGCTCGAGCGCGGCCTCGCGGGCGTTGAACTGCTCCTCGGCGGCGAGCATGCGGGTCTCGCGGTTCGCGAACGTGCGCTCGCGCTCCGAAAGCTCCTTCTCGCGCCGGCGGAGCTGCTCTTCGCGCTCGGCGATTCCCTTCGCCTTGGCTTCGGCGCGCTGTTTCGCGTCCCGCTCGCGGGCGGTCAACTCCTGCTCGGCGCCCTTGACCTTCTCCTCGCGCTTCGCGACTGCGTTGATCCGCTGGTTGAGCTCCGCAACGGCCTTTTCGCTGTCCTTGATCGCGTCCTCGCGAGCCTTGACCGCGACCGCGCGTTGCTGCGCGGAGGACTGGTCGGCGGCAACCTCGGACGTGAGCTGGGATAGATGCTTGCGCTCGGTGTCGAGCTCGCGCCGCGCCGCGGCCAGTCGTGACTCGCGCTCCCGAAGCTCGGTCTCCATCGTCGTGATCCGCGCATCGCGGTCGTTCAGCATGGAAGCCTGGCGTGACACGTCCGACTCCTCGGTCAGCCGCCGCTCATAGGCCTCGACCTGCTCGGCCAGGGCGGTTCGGAGCTCCTGCTCCCGCTTCGACGCCAGCGCCAGCTCAGAGCGGACGCCCTCGAGCTCGCCCTGGAGCTCCTCGAACTCGTCGTCATCGGCGGTGGCCGGTGAGGCCTCGGCCGCCGGCGGCGGAGGCGAGGCGTAGAGGTCGAGACGGACGAACGGAGTCTCGACTTTATGGCCGTTGAGCTCCGCGACGACCGGTGCGGCGTCGCCGTCGCGGCGCCGCTGCAGCTGCGCGCGCAGGCCTGTGCCGAAGCCGTGCTCGGTCTCGACTTCCTTGCCGTTCTGGTCTTCGGGCTGTTCGTTCGTGGGCTTCGGCGTGGCGGGCATGACTGTCTCCTAGGTCGGCGTTAGAAGAGCTTGTCGAGATTCATGAAGGCGGGTCCCAG
>JBKJWJ010000037.1:0-3731 GCA_046716905.1 Gaiellaceae bacterium | reverse complement strand
GTGATCGGCGGCGACGAGGTGAAGACCGGCGCGACCTTTGAGGCCGTCGAGCCGCACGACAAGGATCACGTCCTCGCCGACGTCCACAAGGGCGGGCCGGCCGAGGTCGAGCGTGCGATAGAGGCTGCCGGCGAGGCCTGGCAGGACTGGCACCGTTGGCCGTGGGAGGAGCGCGCCGCGGTCTTCCTCCGCGCGGCGGACCTCCTGTCCGGCCCTTGGCGCTCGACCCTCGTCGCAGCCACGATGCTGAATCAGTCGAAGACGGCCTACCAGGCGGAAATCGACGCGGCGGCCGAGACGATCGACTTCTGGCGCTACAACGTCGAGTTCATGCTCCGAATCTACGCGGAGCAACCGGTCTCCTCGCCGGGCGTGTGGAACCGGATGGAGTACCGGGCGCTCGAGGGCTTTGTCTTTGCCGTCACGCCTTTCAACTTCACCGCCATCGGCGCCAACCTCCCGAGCTCGGCTGCGCTGATGGGGAACACGGTGGTCTGGAAACCCGCGTCGACAGCCGCATTCTCCGCTCACTGGGTGATGAAGATCCTCGAGGAGGCCGGCCTGCCGCCGGGCGTGATCAACCTCGTCTATGGCTCCGGCGCGGAGGTCGGAGACGCGGCGCTTGCAAGCGAGCACCTCGCGGGAGTCCATTTCACCGGCTCCACTCCGGTGTTCCAGGGCATGTGGAAGACGATCGGCGACAACATCGCCAACTACCGCAACTATCCGCGGATCGTCGGCGAGACGGGCGGCAAGGACTTCATCGTCGCCCACCCGTCGGCGAACGTCGACGCCGTCGCGACCGCAATCCTGCGCGGCGCATTCGAGTACCAGGGACAGAAATGCTCCGCGGCTTCCCGGGTCTACGCGCCGTCGAATATGTGGCCCGAGCTCCGTGAGCGGCTCGTCAAGGAGGTCTCCACGATCCGGATGGGCGACGTGTCCGACTTCTCGAACTACATGGGCGCCGTCATCGACGAGAAGGCCTGGCGCGGGCACAAGGGTGCGATCGATTCGGCCTCCGAGAACGCAGCCGAAGTCGTCGTCGGCGGTGGGACGGACGACAGCGAGGGCTATTTCATCCAGCCGACAGTGCTCGAGACAAAGGACCCGGAGTCCCGCCTGATGCGGGAGGAGCTCTTCGGGCCGATCGTCACGACCTACGTCTATCCCGAGGGCAAATGGGACGAGACGCTCGAGCTCGTCGACGACAACCCGTACGCGCTCACGGGCGCGGTCTTCTCCCAAGACCGGGCGGCGATCGACCAGGCGGCGGAGCGGCTGCGCTACACGGCAGGGAACTTCTACGTGAACGACAAGCCCACGGGCGCTGTGGTCGGCCAGCAGCCGTTCGGCGGCGCCCGCGGCTCGGGGACTAACGACAAGGCGGGCTCGATGTGGAATCTCATCCGGTGGGTCAGCCCGCGGACGATCAAGGAGACCTTCGGTCCGGCCCGTGACTACCGCTACCCGTTCATGGCGCCGGACGGCGACGCCTGACCGGAGCTTAATCCGGTCTCAACCAACCCATTTCTCGGTCGGGCGTCTTAGGTGAAGATGGGCCGCCCGGTCATCCTGGTCACTGCGGCGGCCCTTCTTCTTTTCGTCGCGACAGCCGGCGCTGCCCGGATTACCGGCAGCCCCCGTGCGGACTTCCTCCGCGGCGGCCAGGCGGCGGATCGGATCGACGCACGGGGTGGAAACGACCGAATCAAGGTCGACGGCGGCGGCCGCGACACGGTCCGGTGCGGGACCGGTCGATACGACCTCGTCAATGCTGATCTCGCAGACAGCCTCGGTGCGGACTGCGAGACCGTCGCACGGGTCATTGCGCGCGACCTGTACCGCTCGACCGCGCAGCATTCGTCGATCGCCGAGCCGGACTCGTTCGCCTGGGGAAGTACGGTCGTCGCCGCCTACCAGTCCGGACGGTTCCGCGACGGCGGCGCTGTCAATACCGGCTGGGCCACGTCGACGGACGGGGGCCGGACATGGAGATCGGGAACTCTTCCCTCGCTCACCGTCAACTCCCGGCCGGCTGGCCGCTGGCAGCGAGCGAGCGACCCGGTCGTCGCGTACGACGCGGCGCACGGAACCTGGCTGATCGCGTCGCTGGCGCTGACCGCCGGCAACGCAGCGGCCGTCGTGGTGAGCCGCTCGCCCGACGGGCTGACGTGGAGCGCTCCCTTCACAGTCATCGAGGCGCCCTGGGATCCGAATCTCCTCCTCGACAAGGAGTGGATCGTCTGCGACAACGGCTCCGCCAGTCCGCACAGAGGCAACTGTTACGCGACGTACAGCGATTTCAGGACGCGCCGGCTGGAGTTCCAGGCCTCGCGCGACGGCGGTGTCACCTGGGGCGCGCAGGTCTCGGCGCCCGAAGACGCCGGACGGCCCTCGATCGTCGGCCGCTGGGCCCCCGCGCCGCAGCCGGTCGTCCAGCCCGACGGCGATCTCATCGTCCCGTACTACGACGAAGATCGCGTTGCGTCGGTCCTTTCGGCCGACGGAGGACGGTCGTTCTCGGCCCCGGTCACCGTCTCGCCGACCGCCTTCAAGGCGACGCCGGGACTTCGCGCACCGCCCCTTCCGAGCGCGGAGGTGGACGCGAACGGTGTCGTCTATGTCGTCTGGCCCGATTGCCGGCCGACGCCGTCGTGCCGCAACGACCAGCTCGTAATCTCGCGCTCGCCGGACGGAATCAGGTGGTCGGCGGCGACGCGGATCCCGACCGCACCGCGGACAGCAAAGGCCGACTACATCCTCCCCGGAATCGGCGTCGATCCTTCGCGGACCGGGCGCCTGGCGGTCGTCTACTACGTCGCACGCGGAGGGGATCTCCTCGACGTCGGCTCGATCTCGTCACCAAACGGCGGCCGCAGCTGGCGACCAGCCAGACGCCTGAACGCTCAGACGATGCGCCTGGAATGGGCCGCCCAGGCCGGCGGCGCGATGCTCGGTGACTACTTCTCCACGTCGTGGACGGGTGGACGGGCGATCTCGGTCTTCACAGTCGCCTCGTTCAGGCGGGGTGGGTTCGATCAGCCGCTCTTCGCTGCCGTCCTCCGTCCGTGAATCGCCGACGCAGCTTCACGCGCGTCCGGCCTTGTGGAGCTGCGCGTAGATCGCGCGCGCCGTCTTCGCAGGGATGCCCGGCACTCCCTCCAGCTCCTCTTGCGAGGCCGCCAGGAACTGCTCGGCCGAGCCGAAGTGGCGGAGGAGCGCGCGACGGCGAGCAGGCCCGACTCCGGGCAGGGTGTCGAAGATCGATTCCCGCGCCTTCGCCCCCCGCCGCTGGCGGTGGAAACCGAGCGCGAAGCGGTGCGCTTCGTCCCGAACGCGCTGGAGAAGCTGCAAACCGGGTGAGTGCCGCTCGAGCCGGATCGGATCGGGCCGGCCGGGGACGAAGACCTCCTCGACCCGTTTCGCCAGAGAGATGACCGCCACACGAGGCAGGTCATACGCCTGCATCGCCTGGATCGCCGCCGAGAGCTGACCCTTCCCGCCGTCGATCACCACCAGGTTCGGCGCGGAGGCGAATCCCTCGTCGTAATTCTCCTCCGTGCCGACGCCGATCCGCGCGAAACGTCTCGACACCGCCTCGGCCAGCGCCGCGTAGTCGTCCTGCCCGTCGGCCTCCCGGATTCCAAACTTTCGGTAGTGCGCCTTCTTCGCCACGCCGTCCTGGAAGACGACCATCGAGGCCACGGGCGACTCCTCCTGGATGTTCG
>JBKJWJ010000036.1:0-4387 GCA_046716905.1 Gaiellaceae bacterium | reverse complement strand
AAGCTGAGCCTCAGCCGCTCCGTGTCGTTCGTGACCGGGCCTTCGGTCGCCGGGTTCCTCGTCCAAGTCTTCACCGCGCCGATCACCCTGCTGATCGACGCGTTTTCGTTCCTCGGCTCCGCGCTCCTTCTGCGCCGGATCAGAGCGAAGGAGCCGCCGCTCGAGGACGACGGCCAGAACGGAGTCTTTCGGAGCCTTCGAGAGGGCTTCAGCTTCGTGCTCAAGGACGAGTTCATCCGCCCGCAGCTCGCCTGTGTCGCGACGATCAACCTCTTCAACTTCGTCTTCTTCGCGATCTTCATCCTCTATGCCACGAAGGAGCTGGGAGTCGAGCCCGGGCTCCTCGGCCTGATCCTCGGGGCCGGCGCTGGCGGTGGAATCGTCGGCGCGCTCGTCGCGGTTCGAGTCGAGCGGCTGATCGGGATCGGGCCTGCGCTCACCGTCGGCGCCGTGCTGTTTCCGTTGCCGCTCCTCCTTGTCCCGCTGGCCTCGGGGTCGGAGCTCAGGATCGCGCTGATGCTCGGCGCAGCCGAGTTCTTCTCCTCGGTAGGCGTGATGATCCTCGACGTCAACGGCGGGAGCCTGACCTTCCTCAGGACCCCGAATCGGGTGCGAGCGAGGACGAGCGGCACGTTCCGCTTCGTCAACTACGGCATCAGGCCGATCGGAGCTCTCCTCGGCGGCGCGCTCGGCACCGCGATCGGGCTGCACACGACGCTGTGGATCGGCGTCGTCGGAGCCCTCGCCGGCGTCCTGTGGCTTGTTTTCTCTCCGATCCCGCGCCTGCGCGAAGCGCCGGCGGAAGCCATGTAGTGGACGCAACAGCGTAGGGGAAGGCCGCGTGCCGCGCGCGGCCTTCCCGTCTCGGCTACGAGGCGCTGACGTGCGCCTGCGCCGGGCCGAACCCCTCGGTTGCGACTCGCCAGCCGATTGCCGTGGTTCCCCAGGCGATCACGCCGGTGCGCGACCGCGTCTGCCGTGCTCGGCGTTTACTCCTCGTCATCGAAATCCGCCGTCTTGGCCGCTGTGGTCGTCCCAGTGGGCGATCTCAGCCCATGCCTCAGTGAAGAATGCACCCGGCACGTCCGCGCCGGTGCACCAGTCCTCACCGGTCTCGCCCGCTCCGCAGGCCCGCTTGGCTGACGCATCGTGCATCCCGTAGCCATCGGCGATGGCATGTGCGATGCGAGCGGCGATCGCTCGCTTCGCCGCGTCCCAGGTGGCCGGCGGCAGATTGAAGTGGTTTGTCGGCTGCCACGAGAACCCAACCCGCCCGTCGGGCCCGAGACCGTGCTGTTTCCGGGCGAAACTTCGGACGGCGTAGACCTGCTCCGTGACGAAGGTCAGCATCTGCTCGAGCGGGAGTTGCGTCCACCCGTGACCGCAGATGTAGACGACCGGGCAAGTCAGCGAGAGGGGAATCGCCTCCGGGGCGCGCGCGGGCCACGTCGCGTTCCCCAGCGGCATGAAGGTGTTGCGGAGATACCGGCGCGCGGGCTCGACCTCTGGTGGGCCGTTGTCCGCGAGCTTGACCAGGTGCATGAAGTACTGGTTCAGGTGTTTTTCCCGGTCTCGTAGGGAGCTGTTCGCGACACCCCAGCGTCGTGCGTCGGCATACGCCTCGCGCACGAAGAAAGCCACGTGCGGGTGGATATCGTCCCAGAACGCCGAGTCGGCCAGCAGGCTCTTCGTCTCTGCCTTGAGCTCGGACAGGTCGGGCATCGTCTGGTGGCTGAACTGGATTCCGAGCTCGAGGATTCCCGGAACCACCGGGCCTGAGCCGTTGCCGACCGCCAGCCCCCGAACGACGTCGCGGATCGCCTGCCGCGGGTACGGCAACTCGTCGCGACGAGTGCTGCGATCGGCCTCGTTGACGAGCCATGTCTCGCCGCGGCTGAAGTCGTAGCCCGCGGCTTCCATGCGCCTGCGCATCTCGATCCCGGCGTCGCGCCACGTTCGGCCGGGTACGGCCTTCACCCAGGCAGCCCACCCGGTATCGGTCCCGAGCGTCATCTCGGCCACCGGCCGGAACCGCGGACCGAAGGCGCGGATCACGTCGTCCTGAAGGACACGGAGGCCGGTCTTGTTCGCCGCGAGCGGCGGGATCGAAATGTAGTAGTGGGCGCATTCGCCCTGACGGGCGGCCAATTCCTGCGCGAGGAGCACCCAGTCGTTGGCGGTCCAGAAGACCGCGCTCGCGTTCAGGCGGCACTTCGGAGCTCCCTCGTCTCGCTGTCCGAGAGCCCAGCCGTGCCCGGTTCTTCCCTCGCACTCCGCCTCGAGGGCCTCGAGGTCGCCCATCGCCTCACAAGCCGCGGGGCGTTCGTCGGAATCGCCGGCAGCTGTGGCAGGAAGAGTCGCCAGCAACGCCAAGCAGGCCAGAGTGAGCAAGAGCGTCGTCCTGGTCATGTCGTTCTCCTTTCTCATCGGATGGGCTTGGCCACGAGGATCTGGGCGTAACCGCTGCGGCTCCTGGCCGCGCGGGCAGTGCCGAGGAAGGTCGCGCGGACACGCCATCGGCCGGGCGCGGGCGGTCGCCAGGTGACCGTGGCGCCGGCGGACACACGCCGGACGTGATGGAAGTGCCACCCGGTCAGCGGGTCGAACCGGTCGATCTGGAGCTCGACTAGCCCGCCGGCGGTGGGGGAGACCACGCAGCTAATCGTCACCGGGGAGCCGGGACCGACCTCTGCGGCCGCCTGCCCGGACACTCGGACCAAGGTCGTTGTGACGTCGCGGAGCCGAAGAGAGAGGCGGTAGCGGCCAGGCCTGCCGCCGATCGGCGCCTGCACGCCCACCACGTAGCGGCCCCGGTTGAGACGGCGGCGTACGCCGCCGGAGCCTGCTGCGACTCGCGTGCCGGTGTCGGTGAGGAGGACGAGCGAATACGACCCGCTCGCCGGCTGGCCCAGGCGCAGCCGAACCTCGCTCAGCCGCTCGACATCGAAGTGGTAAAGGTCGAGGACGTCAACGCCGCTCGGCGACAGGCGTCCCCTGCGAGTCGAGTTCGGCCTCATCTCGACGCCGACACCAATGTCGTCCTTCGCAGCAGCGACTACCTGGAGCCGATAGCGATGCGGCTGCGGGCTCTCGGACGCAGCGATCTCGATCGTGTAGCGGCCGCCCCCGTCGCGTCCGGGCGTGAACGCCAGGTACGAACGGCAGCCGAGGCGGAACTGCCTGTTTCGGGCTCGCAACACTGCGGCGGCGCAAGGTGCGGAGCTGAAGGCGACCCTGTACGTCGTCCCGCGTCTAAGCCGGGCCGACCAGATGTCGTTCACATCAGTAGCCCCGTTGACCGAACCACGCACGCCGCCTCTCGGGAGCGCGTGACCGGCCCCCCTTTCGGGAGTCTCAGCTGCCTGCACGCTCAGTCTGAACTCGCCCGGCGAGGAGTTCGGCTGCTCGCCGATCACTATCAGGTACCGGGCGCGGGGCTTCGCCGCGAACCCGACCAGCGCGCTGCCGTTCGAATCGGTGCGCGCGCACGTCACGGTCTCTAGCCCCGAGCGGACGGGCCGGTAGACACCGACGACCGCGTCCAACTCCTCCACGGTGTCGAGGCGAGCCAGAACACGGCCGCTCGCGGGGGCGGTGAGGGCGTACCAGACACTTCCGCCGGTCATTCCGCACCCGTCAGATGAGCTTGGCGTCGCGCCCAGCGTCGTCGAGCGGACGGTCGCCGGCGGCACTCCGAGCGCGACCGCGTCGCCGCGTTCGTCATTCGCGGGTGGGAGGAACAGGTCTGTCCGAAGGTCGAACTCTCCGTCACCAGTGCCCGGTCGGCGTCCGACCAAGATCAGGTAGCCGGCGCCGCGAACAGTCCGCAACGAGACGACGGCCTTCCCGCCGGCATTCGCCCTTGCGCAGTCGAGTTCCTCGATGTTTGAGGAGTTACGGCGGTAGATGCGGATGACCGGTGCGAGTCGCGCCGAGGCCTGCAACGTTGCGACGACCGTCCCGTCCGGCGCCGCATCGATTGCGTACCAGACGGTGCCCTCGACCTGCCCGCACCTGGAAACCTGCGGGTCGAGCCGTTCGACCGTCGCCTCCGCAGTGGTTCCGTGCAGGTTCGAAGGGAAGACCGGGAGGAGGATCGCGTCGGCGCGGTTGTCGTTCGGCGGTGGCGCCGCTGCGGCGCGCGGTGCCAGGAGGAGCGCCACGAGCGCCAAGAACACAATGGCCGGTGCCGGGCTCGGCATTCGAATGCTCAACATGTCTTCCTCCTTCGTCGCGGCTGCGGAGCATTGAGCTCACGTGTAGTAGTTGCCGGCCGGGTGCTCGGGATCGGCGCGGGTTCCGGTCGCCAATGGGGCTCGCATCCCTCCGCGCGGAAGACCTCGACGACAGCGAGGTAGAACAGTGCTTCTTCGGCCAACGTCATGGC
>JBKJWJ010000035.1:0-2754 GCA_046716905.1 Gaiellaceae bacterium | reverse complement strand
ACCTGGGAACGGTGGATCGCTTGTCGTATCTTCCGACAGCTATCGAACGCTTACGCCTGCCGGTACCGGACCACAACGCCGCCGACGTTCCGGTCGCTTCGGAAACCGAGCAGCTGCGTGCGCTCTCGGACGACCTGCACCTGGGGCTCGTAGCGCTGCCGCGCAAGCGCGCCCTGTCGACGACCGAGTTCGCCGCGTGATCGTCGCGACCCTCTATCCGAGCGGCGTCATGACGTGAAGCTGAGACGGCCGGGTGGGCTCTGGCAGCACCGCGACTTCCGCAATCTGTGGGCGGCGGAGACGATCAGCCAGTTCGGGTCGCAGGTCGACGATCTCGCGCTCGGTCTCGTCGCGATCATCGTTCTCGACGCCAGCGCCTTCGAGGTGGCGGTCTACGGTACCCTGAACTTCCTCCCATTCATTTTGTTCACGCTTCCCGCGGGCGTCTGGGTAGATCGTCTTCCGCGAAAGCCGATCCTCGTCATCGGCGACCTGGGGCGCTTCGTGGTGCTCTTGACGATCCCGATCGCTTACCTCGCGGACGTCCTGACGCTGTGGCAGCTCTACGCCGTCGCGTTCCTGACGGGTGTCTTCACCGTCTTCTTCGACGTGGCGTACCAGTCGTATCTCCCGTCGCTCGTCGACCGCGAGGACATCGGCGAAGGCAACTCTAAGCTCGAGATCAGCCGTTCGACTGCGCAGCTCGGCGGACCCGGGCTCGGAGGGCTGCTCGTCGAGCTCGTCACCGCTCCCTATGCCGTGCTGGTCGACGCTTTCAGCTATCTCGCGTCGGGAACGTTCCTGCTGCGGATCCGAAAACGCGAGCCTCTGAGCACGGCGATGACCACGGAGGCCAAGCGGAGCCTGTGGGCAGAGCTGAAGGAAGGCCTGAGATTCGTCGCCGGGAATCCCAACCTCAGGGCTCAAGCGGGCTGCACCGCGACGTCGAATTTGTTCTTTAGCGTCACCTTCTCCATCTACCTCGTCTTCCTCGTGCGTGAAGTGGAGCTGTCGCCGGGAGTGATCGGCGTCTTGCTGTCGGTCGGGAGCGTCGGCTCTCTGATCGCCGCCTTCACGGCCACGCGGATCTCGACACGCTTCGGCATCGGCCCGACGACGATCGTGGTGACGTTCCTTCACCTGCCGGCGATGCTCCTGATCGCACTCGCTCCGGTCAGCTTTCCGATCCCGTTCGTCGTGGCCGGGGGAATCGTGCTCGGCTTCGTGATTGTCGTCTACAACATCACGCAGGTCAGCTACCGGCAGGCGATCTGCCCGCCGCACCTGCAGGGACGCATGAACTCCGTCATGCGCTTCATCGTCTGGGGAACGATCCCGATCGGCACTCTCCTGGGCGGCATGCTGGGCTCGACGGTCGGACTTCGCGAGACGCTCGTCATTGGTGCTGTCGGGAGCGGCTCCTCGTTCCTGTGGATCCTCTTCTCGCCTCAACGCCACCTGCGTGAGATGCCCGAGCCAACCGAGGACGAGCCGCGTACGACGGAGCTCGGCGCCGCGTTGCCGGGAGTCGCGGATCCGCTCTCACCCGTCGACGAACCGGCCTGAACCCGGTTCTAGAGCACAATTCACTCCATGCCCGAACTGCCAGAGGTGGAGGCTTGGGTGCGCGAGCTCGCGCCGCTCGTGTCGGCCGCACCCGTGCTGCAGGCAGGACCGGCACACATCGCGCCGCTGAAGACGTTCGAGCCGCCGCTGCGCGAGCTCGAGGGCCGGCGGCTCGAGGGGGCCGAGCGCCGCGGCAAGTGGCTCCTCTTCCCCACGGTCGACGGCGAGCTGCAGCTCCGGATCCACCTGATGAGCGCCGGGCGGATCAAGCATCTCGCTCCGGGAGCGAAGGGGCCGAAGTCGCCCGCGTTCAGGCTCCGCTTCGAGAACGGCGGGGAGCTGGTGCTGACCGAAGCGGGGTCGAAGAAGCGGGCCGGCGTGTGGCTGGAGACGTCCGAGCAGACGGAAGCCGAGCTCGCGCACATCGGGCCGGAGGCGCTCGGTCTCGGCGCCGCCCGCCTCCGCGAGATCCTCGCCGGCGACAACCGCCGGCTGCATTCGCTGTTGCGCGACCAGCGCGCGCTGGCTGGGATCGGGCGCGCGCACGCGAACGAGATCCTCCACCGCGCTCAGCTCTCCCCTTTCGCACTCTCGGGAAAGCTGAGCGACGACGAGATTGAGCGGCTGGCAATGGCCATCGACGATGACCTCGGCCGTGCACTCGAACTGCGCATCCAGGGGAAGGGCGACAAGGACGTCTACCTCGTCCACCGCCGGCTTGGCGAGCTGTGCCCGCGCTGTTCCGAGGCGCTGCGACAGGTCGACTACGAGGAGCACACCGTCTTCTATTGCGCACCGTGCCAGACCGGGGGACGCGTGCTCAAGGACCGCCGGATGTCCCGCCTCTTGCGTTGACGATGGCTCGATAGGAAGATCCGCCCACCTCAACGAAAGGAGCAACGTGCAGCGGATCGGCTGGGAACGGGGTGCTGCGATTGGGGGTTTTGCCTTTGTCGCTCTCTATGTCGGCGCTTTCGCTCGGGATCGAGGTTGGGCCGACCGACCGCGAGATTCTCGACACTACGCCGACGATGGCAGCCGCACGAAGGAAGTCGTTGCCTTCTTCTTCATCGCCGGCGCGGCGCTTTCTTTCGTCTTCTTCGGAGCGGGGCTGCGCTCCATCGTCGCCCGAGCCGAGCCGGAGCCGAGGACGCTCGCGTCCGTCCTCTGGGCGGGCGCGGTCGGCAC
>JBKJWJ010000034.1:0-3964 GCA_046716905.1 Gaiellaceae bacterium | reverse complement strand
GCGACATTTTGGACAAGCAGCTCACCGATCGCCTCGTCGCAGACTGCGACATCGTGTTTCATCTTGCAGCTGCCGTCGGCGTCCGCTTGATCCTGTCCGAGGCGATCCAGAGCTTCCGGACAAACGTCCTCGGTACCGAGACGGTCCTCGAGTCTGCGGCTCGTCACCGGACGAAGGTCCTTGTCGCCTCCACCTCCGAGGTCTACGGGAAGGTGACGCGGCTGCCCCAGAAGGAGGACGACGACGTCCTTTTGGGCCCGACCTGCTTCAGTCGCTGGTCCTACGCGGCGTCGAAGATGCTCGACGAGTTCATGGCACTCGCCTACCATCGGGAGGGGCTACCGGCCGTTGCCTTTCGGCTTTTCAATACCGTCGGGCCGCGTCAGACCGGCCGTTACGGAATGGTCGTGCCGCGATTCGTGGAGGCGGCACTTTCGGGTTGTCCCCTCCCGGTGCACGGCGACGGCTTGCAGTCGCGGTGCTTCTTGCATGTCGAGGATGCCGTCGACGGGATAGTTCGGCTCGCGAACGCGCGGGCGGCTGTCGGTCAAGTCTTCAACATCGGCTCTGTCGAGCAAGTCACGATTCTCGAACTCGCGAAGCGCGTTCTAGGCGCAGCCGAACGCCAGCGGATGGTTGAATCGGATCAGGCGCCGCTTATGCTTGCGTCGCAGGACATGATCTCGTTCACGTCGTACGAAGAGGCCTACCCTGAAGGCGGTTTCGAGGACATCCGCTGCCGGATGCCGGACATCTCGAAGATCCATGCAGTCACGAAATGGCGTCCGCGGCGCACACTCGACGACGTTTTGGCCGACGTCGTGGCCGAGAGGGCAGCGATCCTCGCGCCTGCTTTCGGAGACGTCGTCGCGGCTCCGGAGGAGGTTCCAGCTTACGCGCTTGCGTAGCCGTTTAGCACACGTGTGGCTCGCGACCGCCGTCTGCGTAGCGTACTTCGGCGTCGCTGTAGAGGAAGTCGGCGCAGGACGCTGGCAGCCGCGGCCGGGAGCGACATGGCAATGGCAACTCACAGTGCCCGTCGACACGACCGTCGACGCAGACGTGTACGACATCGACGGATTCGACAATTCCAGGGCCGTCGTTCGCCGCTTGCACGCGCAGGGTCGACGGGTGATCTGCTACATCGACGTCGGCGCGTACGAGAGCTACCGCCCCGACGCGCACCGGTTCCCACGGAGCGTCCTCGGCAGGCGCAACCCTCCTTGGGCAGGCGAGCGGTGGCTCGACATCCGGCGCCTCGACGTTCTCGGCCCGATCATGCGAGCACGGCTCGACATGTGCCGGGCAAAAGGCTTTGACGGCGTCGAGCTCGACGAGATGGACGGGTTCACGAATAAGACCGGGTTCCGGCTGACTGCCAACGACCAGCTTCGTTACAACAGGTTTCTCGCACGTGAGGCCCGGATGCGCGGTCTCGCCGCCGGTATGAAGAACGATGTCGAGCAGGTTCGTCGCCTGTTGCCGAGCTTCGACTTCGCGGTCAACGAGCAGTGCGTCGAGTTCCGGGAATGCTCGCTCCTACGGCCGTTTATCGCGGCCGACAAGGCGGTCTTCCACGTCGAGTACAACGAGCCGACGGCCGTGTTCTGCCGGTTGACAGCGCGCCTTGGTTTTTCTTCGATGCGAAAGCGCCTCGCACTCGATGCGTGGCGAGATCAATGCTGACGTGAGCTTGGTGTTGCTGCCAGGTCGATCGAAGTCCGCCCTGCCGCAACCTCGATCCAACCGGAGTTCTGACCGCCGTACTCCGAGCCCTCCACCGTTCCGGTAACGGGTACTTCCGTCGCGACGCTCGACTTCACAGTGACCTTGCCGTCGCATAGATACGCACGAACCTGGCCTCGCGCAACAGCCTGCGTCCATCGCCGCTGCTTCAGGAGGACAGCGCCGATATCGGCGAAGGCAAGCTGCACGAGCGGCGCGTTGACATGCGCCCGATAGTGCTTCACAGCGGGATCAACGAGATCGTAGAAGATCCCATCCTCGGCAAGGTTGGATTGGTGGAAGAAGTGCGGCCGAGGATCGTTCGACATCAAGTGCCGAAAAATGATCGACGACTCACTCTCGACGTACGCGTCCCACGTTGCCGGAGATGCGCGGCCTGTCGTCGCTTCGGCGTTGCCGTCCGTGCGGACGTAGCTCGCGTTGTACGCCTCGAGTTGCTCACTTCGCCTGCCGACATTGAAGTAGGCGTTCGTCGGCCACCGCGGAACCGTAAGCGCTCGACCGATTGCAACCTGACTGGAATGGTGAGAGTTGTCGGCGCCGATCCACGAGACCCCGAGCTCGTTGAGCGCTTGCACGATGTTCGGGTTCGCAAGGCCGGAGTGCGCCCCAGTCACGAGCGCGGATCTGTCGATAGGCAAACCCTGGCCTTCCGCCCATGCGATGTTCCGCTGAATCTCGCTGACGATGAGCGACGCGTCCGCGTCGTCGAGGTTCTCGTGGCTCCACGTATGGTTGAGCCATCCGAAAGCTGCACGAGAGTCGAGCAGCACGCGGGTCAGTTCATCTGATCCTGAAGCACCATGGCCGTTGAAAAGAAGATCCATTCGAAAATCATTCCCGGCCATCCACTCGAGCGCCCTGGTTGCGTCGGTCGCGTCCATGCGAATCGGCTGCGATGCCGGCTCTGACTTGCTGAACGGAGAGGTCGAGCGCGGGTTGGCTGCGAAGACGTCGTCGATGTGGACAGTCAAGTAGTACCGCTGCGTACCGAGGAAGACGCCTCGAGTAGCCCAGTTCAGTATCCCGTGGAAGAGGAGTTCGCTGTGAATCGTCCCGGGGTTACTGTCCGCTGTAATGACAAGTTCCTGCCTTCCGTCGGGCCGGCGATAAGTGCCCACCAGCGCCGCGCCGTCGGGGCCGGAGACGAGAACGTTGAACGAGCCCGGACTGTCTCGGCACGGCGTGGCGAGATAGCCGTACGCCTCGGAGGCAAAGGGGATTGTCTCCACGAGATACGGGAAGAGCTTCCTTCCTTCCGAGGTCAGACGACCAACGATGCCCGTCATGCGGCCCGCGTATTGCGCGTCGCTGAGCCCGTACTCGGCAGAGGGGTAGATATAACCGCTGACGCGACGGAGTCCGAAACTGCTCTCGAAGCGTTCGAGCGTCTCTCTCTCGGCGGCGGACAACGCCTCAGCAGCGGTCGATGTCGCCAGAATCACGCATTGGTATTTTGCTCGCGAGCCGTCGCTCAAAGTCGACGCTCGTATCGGCTCGCGTTCCGAAGCGGCGATGATCGAGTCGAACGGGACGTGCTCTCGGTTCAGCGCCCTCGTCCACGCTGCGAAGGAGGGGTCATCTGGGCCGGCAGTAATCAACAAGAGCTTCAGGTCGATCTGCTGTGCCCAAGCCGGAATAGCTCGCCGCTATCCGGTCGCAACGGAACAGGCAGGGGCGCGAAGAGTCGCGAACGCAGCAGGACGCCTCGGCGTTCCGGGCGGTCGATCGAGCGGGCTTCTCGTCACCACCCCATCATCGCACGATGCGCTTATGACCGCTCGTTCGCGAAGTCGCGCGAGCAAAAGGATTGGAGCGCTGGAAGTGTTTTCCCGCCGGCCGGGGTTACCAGCAGGTTTCCCGCCAAGCGTCGAGTGAGAGGTTCTTCTTTATCGAGCTGAAGCGGAGACTGTTCGCCTGCGTGCAGAAGGAACTGCTTTCCCCCATGTACTCGGTCTGGAACACAGCCTTCCCGGCATTGATGAATTGTGACATCACCTCACACTCGTTGTACTGAAAGCATTCCTCGTTGAGCGCCCAGTCGAAGGCTGAGACAGTGTCCGCGTCAACCGTCTCGATTCCGTTCTTCATCCCGACCGAGAGACCACGCAAATGCGCCTGGCGAGCGACCTCCAAATACCAGGCCTTCTGGTCGGCCAGTGTGATCGGGAAGCCCGGGTTGTTGCCAACCGGGTTGTTCTGGTCAGGCTCCACCCCG
>JBKJWJ010000033.1:0-3139 GCA_046716905.1 Gaiellaceae bacterium | reverse complement strand
CGCCGGCAACGGGCTACACCGGGGCCGACTCCTTCACCTTCAAGGTCAACGACGGGGTCGCCGATTCGAACGTCGGTACGGTTTCGATCATCGTCCGTGGCGCCAACCAGGCGCCGACGGCGAGCGACGACTCGTACTCCGTTGCGGAGGACGTCACACTCAGCGTCGCAGCGCCGGGCGTCCTTGCGGACGATGGCGACCCGGACGGCGACCCGCTCGCCGCGGCGCGCGTGAGCGGGCCTACGCACGGGACGCTCGACTTGAACGCGAGCGGCGGGTTCACCTACACGCCCGAGGTGAACTACTTCGGCCCTGACTCGTTCACCTACCGCGCCAACGACGGCAGGGACGATTCCAATGTGGCGACCGTCTCTATCACCGTCACTCCGGTCAACGATGCGCCCGTGTGCCAGGCGCGTTTGCTCACGGTTGACGAGGACGGCGCCGGAGCCGTCGCGCCGTCCTGCATCGACGCGGAGGGCGCGACGCCACTCACGTACTCGATCACGTCGGGCCCGTCGAAGGGATCGGCTTTCGTCGGCGGCGGCGAGCTGCAGTACGACCCGCAGGCGAACGCGAGCGGCCCCGACAGCTTCACCTACGCCGCGAGCGACGGCACAGCCACCGGCGCCCCGGCGGTCGTCAACGTCACGATCCGCCCGGTCAACGACGCGCCGGAGGCCTTCCCGCAGGTTCTTTCGATGCCGGAGGGCGCCTCGAAGACCGTGACTCTCGAGGGCTTCGACGAGGAGGGGGACGCACTAACGTTTGTGATCGAGAGCCTCCCCGCGAGCGGGGAGCTGTTCGCCGGCACAGGTACGACGGGCCATCTGATCGTTCCGGCCGACCTGCCGTACGCGCTCGCCGGGAACAAGGTGACCTATCGCCCCACCGCGGGTTTCTCGGGACGCGACGAATTCCTCTTCACCGCCTACGACGGCACCGATGCGAGTGTCCCCAGCGAAATCGCGATCAGGGTCGTCGGCGTGAACGTCGCGCCGGAGTGCACCAGCATGTCCCTCGCCGTCGTGGAGGGCGGCGAGATCTGGGACCGCGTGTGCTCCGACGCAGACAGCGACCAGCTCACATTCACGAAGAGCGGCCCGAGCCACGGGACGCTGGATCTCTTCGATGACGGCACCTTCAACTACGTCCCGAACGCCGACTACGACGGGCCTGACTCCTTCACGGTGACGGCGAGGGATCCGAGCGGCGCGGTGAGTGCGGCCGCCACGGTCTCGATCACTGTCACACCGACGAACAACGCTCCGATCTGCCGGCCCGTCTTCCTGACGACGCCGGAGGACACGACCGGCACAACGCTTCCGGACTGCGAAGACCCCGAAGGCGTCGCGCTGACGTATTCGATCGTCGGACAGGGCACGAAGGGGACGGCCTCGGTGACGGCCGGCGGGGCGCTGAGCTACCAGCCGAACCAGAACGACAACGGCTCGGACACGTTTACGTACGCGGCCACCGACGGCGCCGCCACCTCGGCACCGGCCACTGTCAGCGTGCAGGTCACCTCGGTCAGTGACTCGCCGGTCTGCCGGCCGGTGGCGATCCTCGCGAGCGAGGATGTCCCGGGCTCGACCTTCCCCGACTGCGAGGACGCTGACGGCGACGTGCTGAGCTACTCGACCGCTGCGGCGGGCCAGGGGACAGCGTCGTTCTCGGCGAACCAGCTCCGCTACACGCCGAACGCGAACTTCAACGGAGCGGACGAGTTCACGTACAGGGCCCACGACGGGGCGGCGTTCAGCGCCGCGGCCCGCGCTGCCGTCACGGTGGCGCCCGTCAACGACGCCCCCGCCCTCGATGCGAGCGGCAGCCCCCAACTCGCGCCGGTGAACGCAAACGCCAGCGATCCGGCGGGAGACACGGTGGCCGCGATTCTCGCAACGGGGGTCGGGGGCGACCCCATCACCGATGTCGACCCGGGCGACCCGGACGGTATAGCGGTCGTCGCCGTGAATGCGGCGGGCGGCACCTGGCAGTACGACCCGACCGGATCCGCCGGCTGGAGCAGCCTGAACGGTGCCTCGCAGGCCGCCGCCCGACTCCTGGCCCCCGGGGCGAAGATTCGCTTCCTTCCTGCTGCCGGGTTCACCGGCTCGGCCTCGATCGACTTCCGGGCCTGGGATCAGACGCAGGGCGTCGGCGGCGGTACGGCCAATACGTCCGCGAACGGCGGAACGTCCGCGTTCAGCACCGTGTTCGAGACCGCGTCGATCGCCGTGACTCCGCCGGCCAACCGAGCGCCGGTGGCGGTCGACAACCTGGCTACGACCGACGAGGACACGCCGATCGACGTCAACGTCCTCGCCAACGACTCGGACCCGGACGGAGACGCACTAGCGGTCGTTAGCCTCACGACGCCGGACGACGGGGTCGTCACGATCAATGCCGACGGCACCCTGCGCTACCAGCCCGATCCCGACACGAACGGCACCGACCGGTTCTTCTACACGATGGGGGACGGCAGGGGCGGCACTGCGACGGCGGAGGTCGACGTGATCGTGCAGGCCGTCAACGACCTCCCGATCGCCCGGGACGACGTCGAGCGCGTCTCCGAGGACGGGATGGTCGTTTTCGACCCGACCGTCAACGACGTCGCCGGGCCGCTCGACGAGTCTGGCCGGCCGATCACGGTTACGGGAGTCACGGGCCCGGCGGCGCACGGGACGGCAGAAGTCCCCTCCAGCGGGCCGGACGCCGGCAGGTTGCGATACGTCCCGACTCCGGGCTACGAGGGGGCGGACGTCTTCCAGTACCAGATCTGCGACGACGCCACGCCTGCGTTCTGCGCCGAGGCGGCCGTGGACATGACCGTTGCTCGCGTAATGGCCACGGTCGAGACCGTACCCGTACCGAACTCTGGGGACTCCGCGGACGACCCCGCGATCTGGGTCAATCCGGTCGATCCGGCGCAGAGTCTGATCGTCGCAACCGACAAGCGGCCCGGCGGCGGACTCGGCGTATACGACCTCGCCGGCACCGAGCGCGACTTCATCGTCGATGGCGAGATGAATAACGTCGACCTACGCGATGGCTTCCCGCTTGGCAGCGGGAACGTCACACTCGTAACGGCAAGCGACCGGACGACCGACCGCATCGCCGTCTACAAGCTTGATCCGAG
>JBKJWJ010000032.1:0-3534 GCA_046716905.1 Gaiellaceae bacterium | reverse complement strand
CATCAAGCTTTCCCATTCCCTCTCCGAGCCCTCCATCCCAGCGGGACTGACGAGCGAGCAGGCCGAGAAGGTTCGCGAGGCAGTGATGCTCGCGCTGCAGGCCTTCGCCCGAGAGCTCGTCTCCTCGCTCCAGTTCTACCAGTCTCAGACCGGCTCTCTCGGCATCGGCGAGATCATCCTTACGGGCGGCACCGCGCACCTCCCCGGGTTCGCCGCGGAGCTCGCCAAGCTGATCGGAGTCCGCGTTCGCGTCGGTGACCCGCTCGCCAACGTCAAGGTTTCCAAGAAGGTCGACCGCGATCAGCCCCTCGGCTCGATGGCCGCTGCGATCGGCCTGGGGATCGAGAGCGTCTGATGCGAGCCGTCAATCTCCTCCCCCGAGACGAGAGTCGGACCCGTCGCCAGCCCGGCGCGGTGCCCCTGACCGCTGTCCTCGGCGCAGTGCTTCTAACCGCCGTCATGTGCGGGTGGTTCCTGATGGCGAGCTCCGGCGTCAGCGATCGCCAGGGCGAGCTCGACGGGCTCCGTGCCGAGTTGGCTGCGATCCCGCCGCCGCCTCCGCCACCCGAAACTCATTCGAATTTGGTCGCCGAGAAGGACGCTCGACTGACTCTCCTTGGCAAGGCGCTCGCGAGCCGAATCGCCTGGGACCGGGTGCTTCGCGAAGTCTCGCTCGTCATCCCCGACGACGTCTGGCTCGAGGCCATGAACACGAATGGGCCCGACCCTGCTGCCGCAGCTCCACTGCCGGGCCAAACCGCGGCGCCCGTGGGAGCCTTCAACATCACGGGCTACACGTACTCGCACGACGGAGTTGCTCGCTTCCTTGCGCGCCTGTCTGTGATCCCGCATCTCGAGAACGTCAAGCTCGGATCCAGCGTCCTCGACACCCAGCGCGCTCGCCCGACCGTGAAGTTCGCGATCACTGCGAGCCTGCGCAAGGGCGATGTGGTCTCATGACCGGCAAGCCGCGGATCCCCAAGCCCGCAGCGATTGCTCTCGTCGTCGTCGGGCTGCTCGTCGTGGCAGCGTTGGGCTACTTCGCGCTCATCTCTCCGAAGCGATCCGCCGCCTCAGAGCTCACGGCCCAGATTGCCACGACCGAAACCGAGATCCAGACCCGCCGCATTGCGCAGCGCTCGACGACCACAGCCGAGCCGATTCGCGCCGCCGACCTCTTCCGGGTCACGAAGGCGATGCCGAGCAAGTCCGACATGCCCGGCGTCCTGCTGGAGCTCAACCGGATTGCCCGCGAGACCGGCATCCGCTTCGAGTCGATCACTCCGCAGGACGGAACGGACGCCGGCGGGTATCTCCGCCAGCCGATCGACCTCATCTTCGAGGGCAACTTCTACGAGCTTTCCGACTTTCTTTACCGCATGAGGACGCTCGTCGCCGTCCACAACGGTGAGCTCCGGGCCAACGGCCGTCTCTTCACCGTGCGGACGCTGAGCTTCGTCGAGGGCGAGCGCGCCTTTCCGCAGATCAAGGCGACCCTCGGGGTAGACGCATACGTCTATGGAACCGGCGCCCCGAACACGGCGCCCGTGACCACCCCCGCACCGGCACCGGCGCCCGCGCCCGCTCCCGCAACGACGCCCCAGCCGGCTGCTGCACCCGTCGGAAGCGCGATGGGAGGCTCGTAATGGCGAAGGTCGATCCCAAGGCCAAGGCCAAGCGACAGAAGGTCATCGCTGCCATTCTCGGCGTGGCCCTCGTCGGCGTGCTGGCTTTCCAAGGGCCGAAGATCATGAAGCTCGTCGGCGGCGGCTCGTCGACCGCAGCCACGGAGCCCGCATCCCCGGTGCCCGTGCCTGTTCCTGCTCCGGTTCCGGGCGGAACGGTTGCGGCGGTGCCGACCGCAATCACTGGATCCGCCGAGCTCGTGGACTCCGACCCGGCGATCGTCCCGGCCGACGGCCAGCTCGTGACCTTTGACCGGTTCGAGAGCAAGGATCCGTTCGCCCCGCAGATCACCGACGCCCCGACGGTTTCGTCGCCGGCTCCGACTCTTGCGGTCGACACCTCCTCCAAGTCTCAGGACCCCGAGGGCAACGGCAACCAGCCGGCCCCCGCCAGATCCTCCCCGGCTTCCGCTCCCGCTCCCGCCACCGCGTCGATCTCCGTGAACGGTGCAGCACAGGAGGTCAGGGTCGGAACGACGTTCCCGGAGATTGATCCGATCTTCAAGCTGGTGTCGCTCAAGGGGAACACGATCAAGGTCGGCATCGTCGGCGGCGGCTATGCCAACGGCTCTCCCACTGTGACCCTGACGAAGGGCGGCAAGCCCGTCACGCTCATGAACACCGCCGACGGTACGACCTACGTGCTTCGCCTGGTCGGCGTCGGATAAAGACCGAGGCCCCTTCTGCCGATAGGAACGGGGTGCGGAAGTGGCTACGCGCGGACCCGGGCTTCGGCCTGATCGAGCTTCTGATCGCGATGGTGATCCTGAACGTCGGAATCCTCGCGATCGTGGCGTCGTTCAACGCCGGGATCATCACGTTGAACCGCGCGAGCCGGATCACGACTGCATCTGTTCTGGCCGACCAGCAGATGGAGCTCTACCGGGCGATCACGTACGGATCGATCCGCCTCGCGTCGGCCACGATTCCGGCTACGCCGCCGTACACGACAGATCCCGCCTACACCTGCAGCGGCTGCTCCACGCAGATCATTCTCCCCTCGTGCGGATCTGGACCGTCATATCCGGACGAATGCAACGCGAGTCGCCAGGCGACCGGTGCGGACAACAAGCTCTACCGCGTCAACACGTACATCGTCTCGAGCACGCCGACCGGCGGCCGTCCCGTCAAGCTCGTGACGATCGTCGTCCGCGACGAGGCCGATCAGGGCCGGATCTTCGTCCGCCAGGCGTCCTCCTTCGACCAGTCGACCGGCTAAAGACGCGATGCGGTCCACCCGATACATCTAGGCATGGCGGCGTTCACCTACAGCGCGATCAACTCGCAGGGCATCGAGCTCACAGGGAACATCCACGCCCCGGACCGTGATGCCGCCCGCGAGCAGCTGCGCGTGCGCGGACTGCTTGCACAGAATCTCCATGAGCTGGCGGCGAGCGGCGAGCAGGGAGTCGCCACCGTCTTCAAGAAGGTCAAGCCGAAGTCGCTCCAGATCTTCTCGCGCCAGTTCGCGACGATGATCGACGCCGGCCTCTCGGTCGTCGGCGCCCTCGTCATTCTCGAGGAGCAGACCGATGACAAGTACCTGTCCCAAGTAGTCACGGAGCTTCGTGCCGACGTCGAGGGCGGACTGCTCCTCTCCGAGGCGCTGTCTCGCCACCCGAAGGTCTTCAGCCGCCTCTATGTCGCGATGGTCGAGGCGGGCGAGGCAGCAGGAATCCTCGACCAGGTCCTCGACCGCGTCGCCTTCCAGATCGAGAAGGAGACGGCGATCAAGCGCCGCGTCAAGGGCGCCATGATCTACCCGACGATGGTCCTGCTCTTCGCGACCCTAGTCCTCGCCGGAATGCTGATGTTCCTCGTCCCGGTCTTCGTCAAGATCTTCGCGTCC
>JBKJWJ010000031.1:0-3754 GCA_046716905.1 Gaiellaceae bacterium | reverse complement strand
GAACCCCCGGGCTGCGGCCCCCGGGGGTTCGTATCTCATTCGGCGTGCCACCCTTTGTGGCGATGGCCCGGAAGTCTTGACTCTGCGGCTCAGCCAACTCCTCCGGATTTCCGTCGCCATATTCTGGCGCGCCTCCCGAACACCTGGCCCTTGTGAGGCCTCGCTGCTCGGTGAACGGACTATACGGCGGCTTTCTGAAGAAGTCAAGTAACTCGATCAAGTGATTCTGCGATATGCTCTGTTGACTTGTTTTCCCCGGTAGCCATGACCCTTTTGGGGGATCGACTGGGTCGGAGGAGTGTCGTATGGTCAAGTTGTCTCGTCAAGCCGCCACGGAGTTGATCCTCGAGTGAACCGCGCCCTTCAGAGCACGCCGAAGCGTCTCGGCCGTCTACCGAACGGTGGACTCGGCGAGCGCCTTCGCACGCTCCGCGTCAATGCGGGTCTCACACAGACGGACCTCGCGGGCGAGCGCTTCTCGAAGGAGTACGTCTCCCAGATCGAGCGCGGCAAGACCCGTCCGACCCAGGACACGATCGGCTGGCTCGCCGAGCGTCTGAACGTCGACCCCGGCTTCCTCGCGAGCGGCGTCGCCGCCGACGAGCGGGGTCGGATCGAAGCGTCCCTGACGCGCGCCGAGGCCCTGAGCGAGAACCACGAGTACTCAGAGGCTCTCGACGAGTTCACGCGCATCTACCCGACGATCACCGGGATCGCGGCGGTCGAGCTTCAGGTTCGCGCCCAGTCCGGCGAGGCGTGGGTTCGAATGCGCATGGGCGAGGTCAAGGATGCGATCCAGCTTCTCACCAGCGCGCGCACGCTTGCCGAGGACGCGATGTTCTCGGACGTCGATCGCGCAGAGATCCTTTTCCGGCTCGGCGCCTGCCGGGTCGAGCTCGCGAGCATCCAGACGGCGATCGGCCTTTTCAACGAGGCCCTGACGCTCGCCGAGAACTCGGAGCTTCCGTGTGACCGGCTTCGGGCCGACATCTTCGGCTGGCGCTCCCGGTGCTACCGCCGGCAGCGCGATTACGAAGCTGCGCGCGAGGATCTCGAGCGCGCACTCGAGCTCGCAGAAGCTCTCGACGACCCGCGCACCGTCGCCCGCGTCTACTTCCACGCATCGCTCGTCGCCGAGCGCCAGGGACAGTGGGTGCTCGCACGCAAGTACGCCGAGCAGGCGAAGGCGCAGTTCGAGGAGATCGCGGACCGCGCGGCCGTCGGCAAGCTGCTGAACAACCTCGGCGGCCTGAGCTTCCTGCTCGGCAAGCCCGAAGAGGCTGTAGAGCAGCTGAACGAGTCTTTCCGCGTCTTGCTCGAGTACGGCAGCGACGCAGACGCCGCTCGCGCCGTCTCGTCGCTGGCGCAGGTCAACCTCCGCACCGGCCAGGTCGAGCCGGCCGAAGAGCAGGCCCGCCAGGCATTGAAGCTGCTGGGCGATCGCGTCGACGTCGTCGACGAGATCGGGAACGCCCAGCTCGTGCTCGGCCGCTCCCTCCTGGAGCAGGGCCGCCTCGACGAGGCCGAGCAGGCTTTCGAGAGCGCCGAGCAGCAGTTCGACCAGCTTTCCTCCGTAAGCCATCGCGCGTCCGCCTGGATCGCCAAGGGCGACCTTGCGGCGCGGCGCGGTCAAGACCAGGTGGCCGCGCACCTCTACCGGCGCGCTGCAGAAGCGCTCCAGGACTTCAGGTTCTAGAGAGAGGAGGTGATTGCGCTGAAAAATCGATTCAAGATCTCGCTCCTCGTCGCCCTGACGACTCTCGCCGCTGTGAGCGGTGGCGGCTTCTTCGACAACTGGTTCAAGTTCTAGTAGTCGGAGTTCGTTGCCCTGCGGCAGTTCGAGAGAGGCGCTGTTCGCCAGAGGTTCGATCCGCGAGCAGGCGCCCTGTAACACCACAGACGCGCGAACGAGGAAAACCGGATTCCGTTGGGGGGAGCCGGACTTAGCGGAGGCGCTGCGCGCACTCCGCTCGTTTCGCTGAAAGTCTTTCGACTTCTAGCGACGTTCCGGAAGCCGGGCGATCGCTTCGCGACCGCGCGGCGCGGTTGTATTCCGCCGGACTGGTCAGAATCGGTTCGTGGGCGCCAGACGTGAACGGTGGAGACGGATGCTCCAGGTCGGGAAGGTTGCTCGGAGTAGCAGCCTGCTCCGCGTGCTCCGCGAGATCGGCGTCGCCGGCGAACGGCCCGCGACGCCCGAGGCGGCGCGCGAGTTTCGAGAGGCACTAGAGGAGCTCGGCACCACCTATGTGAAGCTCGGCCAGCTCCTGTCCTCCCGGCCCGACCTGATGCCGGACGTCTACATCGAGGAGCTGACCCGTCTCGTCGACGAAGTCCCGCCCGTGCCCTTCTCGGAGCTCGAGCCCGTGCTCCGGCGCTCGATCGGGGAGAGCGCCTTTGCGAGCATCGATCGCGAGCCTCTCGCCGCCGCCTCGATCGCGCAGATCCACAAGGCGCTGATGGCCGACGGCCGCGAGGTAGTCGTGAAGATTCGGCGGCCCGGAGTGCTCGAGCAGGCCAAGGTCGACCTGAACCTGCTCCGTTCGAGCGCCGACTTCCTCGAGCGCCGATCGGATCGCGCGCAGATCCTGCAGGTCTCGGCTCTGGCGGAAGAGGTCGAGCAGCATCTGCTCGGCGAGCTCGACTTCACGGAGGAGGCGAACAACACTGAGCTCGTCGGCCGGATGTTCGCCGACCACCCTGACCTCGTCGTTCCACAGGTGATCCATCCGCACGTGACCGAGGAAGTCCTCGTCCTCGAGCACATCGAAGGGAAGCGGGTAGGCTCGGACCACGGGCTCGACGAGGAGCGGGCGGCACACCTGGCACGCGAGTTCTTCCGCGCCTATGTGCGCCAGGTCGCCGCGGAGGGGCTGTACCACGCCGACCCCCATCGCGGAAATGTCCTCGTCACCCCCGACGGACGCCTCGCACTCCTCGACTTCGGCCTGCTCGGGCGGCTCGACGACGACACGCGGATGTCGATCGCCCAGCTGCTGCTCGCCATCGCGCAGAACCGCGGCGACGACGTCTCGGCCCTCATCCTCAGCCTTTCGCACACCACGCTCGAGTCGGACGAGCCGGCGTTCGTCGCAGAGCTGAGACGAAAGCTCCCGCGGTACCACCATCGTCCGCTGTCGGGAATCCGAACCGGAGACGCGCTTGCGGACCTGCAGCGGATGACCGTTGCGCATGCGATCCGGCTCCCGACGAGCTTCGCCCTCGTCGGGAAGACGTTGTCGCAGGCCGACTCGATTGCCCGGACTCTCGACCCCACCATGGATCCGATCGAGCTGCTCCGGACCGACGCGCTCGAACTGATGCTCCGAGAGGGAGAGCGGCGCCTCGCGCCAACCGAGTTCGCGAGTTACGCGTTCACCCAGCTCGCTCCACTCGCGCGGCTGCCTCGTCGGATCGGACAGTTGACCGACCGCCTGGAGGAAGGGACGTTTCGGATCGGCATCACGCCGGCGAACCTCGGGGAGCTCGAAGGCGTCCTGCGCTCGGCCGCAAATCGGATCGGCGCCGCGATCATCGTCGCCGGATTGCTCCTTGCCTCGGCCTGGATGGCCCGTGTCAACGAGACGCTCTCGATCGTCGGTTTCGTTGCCGCCTCGGCACTCGGCCTCTACATGCTTTGGAAGATTTTGCGCACTCCCGGGTCTTTGTAGGAGAGGAGGCTTGATTGTCGAAGTGCGGTTCGACAATCAAGCTCCTCCTCTCCCCTGAACACAGCGGCGGCGGCCCTCGGGCC
>JBKJWJ010000030.1:0-3253 GCA_046716905.1 Gaiellaceae bacterium | reverse complement strand
CGCCCATTAAAGCGGTACGCGAGCTGGGTTCAGAACGTCGTGAGACAGTTCGGTCCCTATCCACCATGGGCGCTGGAAGCTTGAGAGGAGTCGCTCCTAGTACGAGAGGACCGGAGCGAACAGACCTCTGGTGTATCAGTCGTCGTGCCAACGGCGCCGCTGATTAGCTACGTCTGGACGGGATAACCGCTGAAAGCATCTAAGCGGGAAGCCCACCTCGAGATGAGGCTTCCCATCCCCTCGAGGGAGTAAGGGCCGTGGGAGACCACCACGTTGATAGGCCGGCCGTGAAAGCGCAGCAATGCATGAAGCGGACCGGTACTAATTGCCCGAGGTCTTGATTTGAACCTTTTGCCGAATCCACTATGGAGTTTTGAGGGTGCACGCAACCCTGACAAGTTTCGGCGGTCATAGCGGCGGGGGTACACCTCTTCCCATTCCGAACAGAGAAGTTAAGCCCGCCAGCGCCGATGGTACTCGGAGGGCAACCTCCCGGGAGAGTAGGTCGCCGCCGAATTAGTTTGAGACGAAGAGCCCCGTGGAGGGGCTCTTTTTCTTGGTCCTACGCCGCCTCGATCCGCTGATCCCAGTCCGGGTCGAGGGCGCGGAGCCGCGCCACCCGTTTGGCGGTCGGTGGATGCGTCAGGAAGAGGGCCGCCAGTCCGCGCTCCTCGAACGGGTTCACGGCGTAGAGCGGCTCGAGAGCGGGATTACCGGCGAAGCTGACCAGCTCGTTCGCGAGCTCCAGCCGCAAGAGCGCGTCTGCAAGACCGTGGGGCGAGTCGCAGAGCGCCGCCGCCCGCAGGTCGGCCGCATACTCACGCCGAGGCGAGAGAAGTGCGTGCTCGATGGCAGATGCAATCGGTCCGAGCACGAAGAGCAGGCCGCGCTGGAACCAGCCGCCCGCCCGGCTTGTCTCGAGCAGCGTCGCGCCGATCACGCCTGCGATCGTCTGAACGAGCAGATCTCGGCGAGCAGCATGTGCGACCTCGTGGGCGATCAGACCCTCGAGCTCTGCAGGCTGCGCCGCCCCCAGGAGGCCCGTCGAGACGACCAGTGCATGGCCGCGGCCGCCACGCCCGGCGGAGAGCACCCGGGGATGGCCATCACGGATCAGATAGAGGCGCGGCCGGGGCACCCGTGCGCGAGCGGCGATTCGCGACGCAGTCGTGAAGAGGGGAGCGGCTTCCGTCTCGACGAGCTCGCGGGCACCGACCATCCCGAGGACGACGCGGTCTGCGTACCAGTACAGCGCCATTGCCGCGAGGAGTCCGCAGAACACGAAGATCGAGAACAGCCGGTAGCCACCGAGGAGCCATCCGACCCCGCCGAGCAACGCGGAGGCCCCACCGAGCAGCGCCCAGGTCTTCCCCAGATTGACGAGGACGGCCAGCCGGCCGGTCACATCAACCCTCTAGGACTCTTCGTCGCGCTCGTCGTCGGTAAGGCCGCGGGGTGGCCAGTCCGGTTCTGGGGCATCACAGCGACTGGTGCAGTGGAGAGAGGCGATGTTCTGGAGCGGAATGAGGATGTGGCCGTTGAGCTCGAGGTGGGGAACCTCGTCGATCGCGCAATACGCGGTGAGCACGCCGTCTTGGTAGTCACCGCCGAAGAGGGCGATCTCGACTTGCTCGCCCTTGTACTTGCTCGTGTAGTCCTCCAAGGCGGGCTCAGTCTAGATCGCGCTCTCAGCCGGCCGGCGTCGGCGGTTGAGCCGCGGCCTGGCGCCGTCGCCGCTGGTCTTCGACCAGGAACTGGTCGAGGCCCTCGGTGCGGCAGAGCTCCGTCAGCCGCCCGTCTTCGACGCAGACCGCCGACAGGGTTGCGTTCGGCTCGACACGGTGGATGCGGCGGTACGTGTGGACGTCGACGCCGAGCGCCGAAGCATGGACCGCCCGGATCGAGCCACCGTGGGCCACCACCAGCACGCGGCCCTGGGGCTGCTCGGCAGAGATGTGACAGACGGCGTCCATGACTCTTTCGCTCAGCTGCTCATAGGTCTCGCCGTCGTCCCACCCTTCGCCCCCGGCCGTCCAGCGTGCGTACGCGTCCGGAAACCGGTGCTCGGCCTCCGCTCGCGTGAGCCCGGACCACGAGCCGACGTCTACTTCGCGGAGCCCGGCGATCGTCTGGACATTCAGCTGTCGCGATCCGGCGACGATCTCGGCCGTCTCGCGGGCGCGTAGGAGGTCGCTCGCGTAGATCGCGTCGAGCTCGGTTTCCGCCAGCCGCCCTGCAAGCTCGCCGGCCTGGGCGCGCCCCAGTTCGGTCAGAGGGCGGTCGGCGTGTCCCTGCCACCGCTTCGCGCGATTCCAGTCGCTCTCGCCGTGGCGTGCGAGGAGGATCGTGGTCACGGCGGTACGCTACTCGGCCATGGATCTCGGCCTGCGCGACCGGGTTTGCGTCGTGACCGGGTCGACCGGGGGGATCGGCCTTGCCACCGCGCGGCTGCTCGGCGAAGAAGGTGCTCGCGTGGTCGTCGTGGGCCGCGATGCAGAGAGGGTTGATGCGGCTCGGATCGAGACGCGGGCAGCCCTCGGAGTCGTCTGCGATCTCGCGGAGCCGGGAGCTCCCGAGGCGCTCGTGTCAGAGACGAACGAGACGCTTGGCGCCGTCGACTGCCTCGTCAACAACATCGGCGTCGCCTACCAGGTCGAGTTCGAGGATCTGGCCGACTCGCACTGGGACGAGATGTGGCAGCTCAACGTCATGAGCTACGTGCGCTCGATTCGCGCCGTCGTGCCAGAGATGCAGCGGCGTGGCAGCGGAGTGATCGTGAATGTGTCTTCCACCGCGGGAAAGCGCCCGTCGACCTCGATGCCGAACTACTCCGTGACCAAGGCGGCGGTCCTGTCTCTTTCGCGGCTGGTCGCGGATCTCTACGCGGGAGCCGGTATCCGCTGCAACGCGGTCACGCCGGGCCCGACGGCGACCGAAGCCTGGCTGGGTGCCGGCGGGCTCGCCGACCAGCAGTCGGAACGGACTGGCAAGATGCGTGGCGAGGTGCTCGAGGCCGTGGGAGCCGGGCGGCCGCTCGGGAGGCTCGCGGAGCCGGAGGAGATCGCAAGCGTGATCGCGTTCCTCTGCTCCGACCGGGCTTCCTACGTCACCGGCGCCGCCTTGAGCGCGGACGGCGGCACTGTGCCGATCATCATCTGATCTGTGTGGACGACATGTTCCACACTCGGTTCGACGCGGGCTCACACGGGTTGCACAAAGCGGGATAGCGTGAGAATCCCAACCCAAACCCCAG
>JBKJWJ010000029.1:0-9096 GCA_046716905.1 Gaiellaceae bacterium | reverse complement strand
GCCCGGCGCCAGAGCTCGGCAATGGTCTTCGTCCCTGTCGCCTGCTCGACCTCGATCGCCACATGCAGATGGTAGTGCGGCAGGAAAGCTCTTGCGCAGGGAGAAAAGCCGTGGTCCCTCTACACTTTGGAGAGCCTGATGCGCACGATCTGGAATGGTTCGATCAACTTCGGCCTGGTCAACATCCCGGTCGGATTGGCGCTGGCCACGAAGCCGGCCGCCCGCCAGTCGGACGTCAGCTTCCGGACGCTGCACCGCGAGTGTGGGACTCCGATCAAGCAGAAGCGCTGGTGCCCAGTGCACGACCGCGAGGTCGGCGCCGACGAGCTGGTGAAGGGTTGGGAGGTCGCCAAGGGCGAGTTCGTCTTCGTGGAAGATGCAGACCTCGAGGCGATCATGCAGCAGGACGATTCGCGCGCGATCGAGATCACCAGCTTCGTGCCGCTCGACCAGATCGACCCCGTCTTCTTCGACCGCACCTACTACCTCGCGCCCGCCTCGGCGACTGCACAGCGCCGGCCCTACGTGCTCCTGCTGCGCGCGCTCCAGCAGAGTGGCATGGGGGCCCTCGGCCGATTCGTCCTCCGCGGGCAGGAGAACTTCGCCCTGATCCGGCCGCGGGGCGATGCGCTTGCCCTGGAGACGCTTTTCGTGGCCGAGGACGTCCGGTCTCAGGTGGAGGTGGAGGAGGCCGTCGGCGACACGGAGGTCAAGGAAGCGGAGCTCGAGCTCGCGCGTCAGGTGATCGAGAGCCTCGCCGGTGACTTCGAGCCGACTGCGCTCGTGAGCGAGTACCGGCGCGACCTGCGCCAAATGCTCGAGGCGAAGCTCGCCGGCGAGGAGATCAAGCGGCCGGAGCCCGTGGAGGAGGCGCCGGTCATCGATCTGTTGGAGGCGCTCCGGCAGAGCGTGGACGAAGCCCAGAAGAAGAAGGCTCCGGCCTCGCGCTCCAAGGCGAAGAGCACATCGGCGAGCGGGACGCGCAAGCGCGCCGCCGCCGGCCGCAAGTAGCCCGGCTCTTCTCCCTAGTGGTGTTGGAGCGGCGGCGAAGTGCCGACGCCCGTCGCCTGCAGCTGTGCCGCGAACAGGGTCTTGTCGATCTTGCCCTGATAGATCGGGACGCCTTCCTGGAGGCAGAGCTGGATGACCTGCTCCCGCTCCATTCCGATCTCCTCTGAGAGCTCCTCGGGCGTCAGGTGATTTGGCATGCGGTTCCTCCTGGATCGTTAAGGGCACAAAAAAGGCCCGCCGCCGCAAGGCGTTACGGGCTCAAAGGCTCGCGTGTCGGGTGGGCGGCTCATCACTCGCTCGACCTCCTCATCGACACACCCGCACTTTACACCGGAACGGGGACGTCGAGAAACTCCCATTCGAGGGAGAACTTGCCGGCCAGGTGCTCCGCGAGCGCCTTGATGCCGAACGTCTCGGTCGCGTAATGCCCTCCGGCGAGGAAGTGGATGCCGAGCTCGCGGGCCAGGTGCATGGTCGGCTCCGCCGGCTCTCCGGTGATGAAGGCGTCATAGCCCTCGGCCGCCGCCTCCTTGATCAGCTTCGCCCCGCCGCCGGTGATGACGGCAACCCGCTCGATCCGCTCCGGGCCGCCGGCGAAGGATTGGGGCGCCCGGCCGGTGATCCCGGCGAGCCGAGCCGACAGTTCCTCGAGAGTCTCGGGCTTCGACAGGCGGCCTCCGTAGCCCCACTGGAGAAAGCGTTCGGGCTGGTCGATCCCCAGCGCGCGGGCGACGATCGCGTTGTTCCCGATCTCGGGATGCGCGTCGAGTGCGAGGTGGTAGGCCGCGAGCGTGATGTCTCCCTGGAAGAGCGTCTGCAGCCGGGCGCGCATGTGGAAGTCGATCGTGGGCGTGTCGCCCTCCCAGAAGAGCCCGTGATGGACGAGCAGGAGCTCGGCGCCCGCGTCCCTCGTGCGCTCGAAGGCCTCCAGCGTGGACGAGACGGCGGCGGTGATCTTCGTGACGTCGCCGGCACCCATGACCTGGATCCCCATCGGCCCGTAGTCGTGGAAGCTGTCGAGGTCGAGCAGCTCGCGGGCGTATCGGGTGATTTCGTCGCGAGCTGCCAAGGCGCTTAATCGGGGTGCCCAGATTTGAACTGGGGACCTCTCCGACCCGAACGGAGCGCGCTACCAGGCTGCGCCACACCCCGAGGCGGCACAGGTTAGCCGAGTCGTCGATGAACCACGGCCGTGCAGGCGTCTTCGACGTAGTCGAGTCCGCCTTCCGTCGCGATCCTGCGCGCTTCCTCCGACCGGATCCCGAGCTGCAGCCAGAGGGCTTTCGCGCCGGCGTCGACCGCCTCCTGTGCGTGCCGTGGCGTGTGCTCCGCGCGGCGGAAGACGTCCACCAGATCGATCGGCTCGTCGATCTCGGCCAATGAGCCGACACAAGGGACGCCCAGCACCTCCTCGCCGTCCCGCCGTACGGGGATCACGCGGTAACCCTCCGCGAGGAGGTAGCGCATCACGCCGTGGCTCGGCTTGCCGGGATCGGGAGAGGCGCCGACGAGCGCGATCGTCGTGGACTCGCGGAGAATGTCTTCGGGGCTCCTCATGCTGCCGCTCGCACGCGTCGTAGCGCCAACGCGCCGTCCAAAGTATCGCCAAGACTCCGGGGCTATCCTGCCAGTCGATGTCCGGGACGCTTCGAGTCGCCTGCGTCCAGCTCACGAGCCGGGACGACAAGGCTTCCAACCTCGAGACCGCAGAGCGGCTTATCGCGCGCGCGGCGACCACTGGAGCCGACGTCGTCGTCCTGCCGGAGAAATGGAACGCGATCGGGAGCTCGGAAACCTTGCACGCCGCGGCAGAGACCCTCGAGGACGGAGAGTCGGTCGCGGCTATGGCTGGGTGGGCGAGGCAGCATGGGATCGCGCTCGTCGGCGGCTCGATCACCGAGCGGCGCGAGGGCCGAGAGAAGCTGTCGAACACGAGCATCGCGTTCGACTCCGAGGGCGCCATCGTTGGTCTCTACCGAAAGATCCACATGTTCGACGTCGAGGTCGGCGGCCACGTCTACCGCGAGTCGGACGCGGAGGAGCCGGGCGACGAGCCCGTCGTCGTCGAGATCGAAGGTTGGCCCACAGGACTGACGGTCTGCTACGACGTCCGCTTCCCCGAGCTCTACCGGATCCTCGCGCTGCAGGGCGCCGAGCTGGCCACGGTTCCCGCGCACTTCACGCTGTACACCGGTAAGGACCACTGGGAGCTGCTCCTGCGCGCGCGGGCCGTGGAGAACCAGTTCTACGTCGCTGCCGCCGCGCAGATCGGCGAGACGCTTCCCGGGCGGCTCAGCTACGGGCGCTCGCTGATCGCCGACCCGTGGGGGACAGTCGTAGCGATGGCGCCCGACGAGGAGACCGTGATCTTCGCCGAGCTCGACCGGCGGCGGTTGCAGGACGTCCGGGCCAGGCTCCCCTCGCTCGCCAGCAGGCAGGCCGACGCCTACCGCTGGCCAACTCCGACGCCGTAGCCCGATGGACATCCAGGCAGTCCTCTTCGACCTCGACTTCACGCTGGCCAAGCCCGGGCCTGATCTCGGCCCCGAGGGGTATCAGCGGATGGGTCGCCGCTTCGGCCTCGAGCTCGATCCAGATCTCTACAAAGAGGCTCGCGCGAAGGCGGTCGAAGGCCTCCACAAGCATCCGGACTTCCGGCACGACGAGGAGATCTGGGTCGCCTTCACCGAGAGGATCATCCATGGGATGGGCGGGGACTCCGATCGCGCGTACGAATGCGCTGTCGAGATGACGCGCGCCTGGGAGCACGCACACAACTTCGACCTCTTCGAGGATGCGATCCCGGTCCTGGCCGAGCTCAGGCGGCATGGAGTCAAGCTCGGCCTGGTCTCGAACACTGGACGCGACGTGGAGGAGTTCCTCGCGCACCACAAGCTGCGGTTCGACGTCGCTCTGTCGTCGAGGGTTCACGGGAAGGTCAAGCCGCATCCCACGATCTTCCAGGCCGTCCTCGATCGGCTCGAGGTGTCGGCGGACCAGGCTGCGATGGTCGGTGACTCGCCAGAGGACGACCTGGAGGGCGCGCGCGCGCTCGGGATGAAAGCGTTCCTCGTCGACCGCGAAGAGCTCTACCCCGACGAGCCGGGTCGCCTCCCCGATCTGTTCTCGCTGCCGGTCGCGCTCGGGCTGACACCGGTCTGAGTCAGGGCAAATCCGGAGGATCCAGACCTCCGGCTGCCGTCATGCGAGTTCCACGGCCGCTTCGTCCAGGGTCGCCACTGGGCCGACGGAGACGTCCTCCCCGTCGAAGAGCTCGAGCCAGGCGGCGAGCGGTTTCGACCCGATCCGCTGTACCAGAGCGTCGACGATCAGCTCCTGACTCCCGGGGTCGTACTGGAGGTCGACCAGTTGGGGGAGGTCGAGCAGCTCGCACAGGCGCGCGAAGAACTGTTCTTCGAGGGCGGCGACCGTGAGATACCGACCGTCGGCGGTCGCGTAGATCCCGTAGCACGCGAGCCCTCCGGTGAGGAGGCGGGGGATCGGCTCGCCGTCGAGCCTGTGTGCCACGAGGCGGTGCGCACCGTGCGTCAGCGACACGACGATGTGCGCGCCGCGGCCGGTTCGTCCCCGTTCGAGAAGTGCCGCGAGGATCCGGGTCACCGCCGTCAGCGCTCCACCGGCGAGGTCCGCTATCTGGGTCGCCGGCATCGCCGGAGCGGTGTCGGCCAGAAGGCCTGCGTAGCCTTGGTAATTGAGGTCGTGGCCCGCCCGGCTTTCGTGCGCCCCGTAGCCGGTGAACGAGCAATAGACGATCGAATCAGGCAGAGCCGCGGGGCCGACGCCGAGGCGGTCGACCACACCGGGCCGGAAGCTCTCCAGCACGACGTCGGCTTCCGCGCAGAGCTCGCGACCTGCCTCGGGATCGGCTTTCAGGTCGAGAACGACTGTCTCCTTGCCGTCGTTCAGCACCCGATGCCAGGCGGGAGCAAGTTGCTCCATGGGGTCACCGGCGGGCGGTAGCAGCCGTACGACGCGTGCGCCGAGCTCGAGCAGCTCGCGACTCGCGAACGGTCCAGGCAGGTAGCGGGTCAGGTCGACGACGAGGAGGTCTTGCAACGGCCGCACGGCCGCGCGGAAGGTATCAGCGGTGACGAGCGTTCCTCTGAGAGGATCGGCAGTGACCCGAAGGAGGCGCCATGGCAGAGAACGGTTATGCGAAGCAGGTGCTCGTCACGACTGATTGGCTCGTGGAGCACCTGGACGACGACAATCTTCTCGTCGCCGAAGTGGACGAGGATCCAGACCTCTACGAGGAGGGCCACATCCCCGGCGCCGTGAAGCTCCACTGGCGGGAGGACCTGGAGGATCCGGTCGAGCGCGACCTCGTCGACAAGGAGGCCTTCGAGCGGCTCATGGGCGAGCGCGGGATCTCCAACGGGACGACGCTCATCGTCTACGGCGACAAGAACAACTGGTTCGCCGCCTACGCTTACTGGTACCTGAAGATCTACGGACACGAAGACGTCCGGATCCTCGATGGCGGCCGCCAGAAGTGGATCGAGGAAGGCCGCGAGCTGACGACCGACGTCCCTTCCCCCGGATCGTCCACCTACAACGCGAAGGAGCGGGACGAGTCCATCCGCACGTACCGCGACAAAGTGCTCGAGAGGCTAGGAGACGACGGGCCGGCACTGGTTGACGTCCGGTCTCCGGGCGAGTACTCGGGCGACCTCCTGGCACCGCCGGGCTACGAGCAGGAGGGAGCGCGGCGCGGCGGGCACATCCCCTCCGCGCAGTCGATCCCGTGGGCGACAGCGGTGCAGGACGACGGGACGTTCAAGGCCGCCGATGAGCTCCGCGAGATCTATACGCAGAAGGGCGTGACCCCCGACACCGAGGTCGTCGCCTACTGCAGGATCGGCGAGCGGTCGGCGCACACGTGGTTCGTCCTCCGCGAGCTCCTCGGCTACGAAGACGTCAAGAACTACGACGGCTCGTGGACGGAGTGGGGGAACCTCGTCGACGTGCCGATCGAGCGCGGTAGCTAAGCGCCGGTGGCCACGGGGCCGCGTTCTCGGTGGACCGACGAGAGGGCGGGAGCCCACGAGCAGAGCGGCGAGACGTCGCCGTCACGGCCGTTCAGCGCTCGCCAGCCGAGTGCATGCTCGGCCTGCATCATCTTGTGCACCTGCGTCGTTCCCTCGTAGATGATCGGCGCGCGGGCGTTGCGGAAGTACCGCTCGATCCCGTACTCCGCCGAATAGCCGTAGGCGCCGTGCACCTGGATCGCCAGGTGCGCTGCGCGAAACGCTGATTCCGTCGCGTGCCATTTCGCCAGTGACGTCTCGCGGGTGTTCCGCCTCCCCTCGTTCTTCATCCACGCGGCCTGCATGACGAGGAGCTTCGAGGTCTCGTAGCCGAGCACCATCTCGGCGACCATGTCCTGAACGAACTGGTACTTGCCGATCGCCTGGCCGAAGGTCTCCCGCTCACGCGCGTACTCGACCGACCGCTCGAGACAGGCACGGACGACTCCGCATGCCCCCGCCGCGACCGTGAAACGGCCCTGGTCGAGCCCGTACATGGCGATCTCGAAGCCCTGGCCCTCCTCGCCCACGAGGTTCTCCGCCGGGATCTCGACGTTCTCGAAGAAGAGCTCGCCCGTCGATCCGGCCCAGATGCCGAGCTTGTTCTCGGTGTCGCGAGTCGACACTCCGCGCCACCCGCGCTCGACGATGAACGCGGAGATCCCCTTGTGCTTCGCCGACGGATCGGTCTTCGCGAAAACGAGCTGGTGATCCGCGACCGAGGCGTACGAGATCCAGTTCTTCTGTCCATTGAGGACGAACGCATCGCCCTCGCGGCGCGCGGTCGTGCGCATCGCGGCGACGTCTGACCCCGCAGCCGGCTCGGTGAGCCCGAAGCACGCCAATTTCTCCCCCCGCGCCTGCGGCACGAGGTAGTGCTGCTTCTGCTCCTCCGACCCGTAGCGGAGGAGGGACAGCGAGTTCAGGCCGACGTGAACCGAGATCAGCGTCCTGAAGGCCGCCTCGCCCCGCTCGATTTCCTCGCAGGAGAGCGCCTCGGCCACGAAGTCGAGGCCGGCGCCGCCGTACTTCTCCGGGATCACGATTCCGAGGAGCCCAAGCTCTGCCATGCCCTCGATCACGCCCATGTCGAGCTTGTGGTTGATGTCGTTCTCGACGGCGTTCGGCAGTACCCGCTCGTCCACGAAGTTGCGAACGGTGTCCTGGATCAGCCGCTGCTCGTCGGTCAGCTCGAAGTCCATACCGGCGGAGAGTGTACGGGCCGCGTAGACGGCTACAATTATTGACTGACAAGTCAATCAACGTTCGGGGAAACGAGATGACGACGATCGAAGAGGCAGTGGCCACCGAGGCCGGGACGGGGATCTCCTTCGCGCTCAGCGACGAGCAGCGGGAGCTTCGCAGCCTGGCGCGCGAGTTCGCCGACAAGGAGATTCGCCCGAAAGCAGCCGAGTACGACGAGAACTCGACGCACCCTGCGGACATCGTCGCCAAGGCTCACGAGGTCGGGCTGATGAACCCGCACGTGCCAGAGGAGTACGGCGGCCTGGGCCTACCCACCTTCGACGGCATGCTGATCGGCGAGGAGCTCTCGTGGGGCTGCTCGGGAATCGCGGTCTCGATCGTGGCGAACACGCTCGGCGCGGCGCCGGTGGTGCTGGCCGGAACCGAGGAGCAGAAGCGCCGCTGGCTCCCCCCGCTCGTCGAGGATCCGATCCTTTGCTCCTTCGGGTTGACCGAGCCGAACGCCGGCTCAGACGTCTCTGGAATCCAGACGACCGCCGTCCGCCACGGCGACGAGTACGTCATCAACGGCTCGAAGATGTTCATCACGAACGCGGGGCATGCGGACTGGCTCGTGGTGTTCGCCTCCACGGACAAGAGCAAGGGCCATCGCGGCCTCTCGGCGTTCGTCGTGCCGACGGATCTCGACGGCGTCGTCGTCGAGAAGCACCTGGACAAGATGGGCCAGCGCGCAACCGACACGTCCGCGATCGCCTTCAGCGACGTGAAGGTGCCGGCCGAGAACCGGATCGGAGAGGAAGGCGAGGGCTTCAAGGTCGCGATGATGACCCTCGACTTCACGCGGCCCGGCACCGCCGCCGGCGCCGTCGGCGTTGCACAGGCCGCGTTCGAGCACGCAGTCGAGTACGCGAAGACGCGCGTGCAGTTCGGCCAGCCGATCGCGATGAACCAGGGCGTCAACTTCCTCGTCGCCGACATGGCGACCGAGATCGAGGCTTCGCGCCTCCTCGTCTGGCAGGCGGCATGGCTGCTCGACCAGGGCAAGCGCGCCACGCTGCAGTCGTCCTTCGCAAAGCGCTTTGCCGCCGACACCGCGATGAAGGTCACGACGGACGCCGTCCAGATCTTCGGCGGCTACGGCTACATCAAGGAATACCCGGTCGAGAAGCTGATGCGGGACGCCAAGCTTTTCCAGATCTACGAAGGCACGTCCCAGATTCAGCGCCTGGTCATCGCGAGGGAGATTTTTCTCCCTCGCGACGGCTGACCGCTCGAAAAAAACGCGGATTGAACAGCCAACCTCGCGGGTAGACTGAGCCTTCTTGTATGCCGAGGCCGGGTCGAGGGCGGTACATCTCCGTCGTAAGCGGGCTGCCCGCAGGCGGCTGGCTCTGCAGTGGTCCTTCGTGGGCACCGGAACGCTCGTGCTGGGGACGCTCGGGCTCGGCCTGATGTTCGCGGGCTCGCCCCAGAAGCTGCCGGCGGGCGCAACCGTCGCAGGTGTCTCGGTCGGCGGCTTGACAGCCGACGAGGCGGTGAGGCAGCTCTCGGATCGGTTCGAGGAGCTGCGTCGCACGCCGGTGACGTTCACCGCCGGCCCCCGCGAGTTCCAGGCCCGGCCGAACGAGGTCATCCTCGACGTGAACTGGCGAGCAGCCGTGGAGACGGCGCGACGCCAGGGAGACGGATTCGCACCAGTTCGTGGCCTTCGGCGGCTGGGCCGGCGGTTCTTCGGCGGCGACATCACGCCGCCCGTTCGCGCCTACGACGCAGTGCTGACGCATCGTGTCGAGCAGTTCGCAAGCCGGATCGACCGACCGCGGCGAGAGGC